>JAYTBL010001129.1:0-2324 GCA_043736975.1 Polyangiaceae bacterium | reverse complement strand
AGCACGCGGTCGCGGCCGACCGCGCCGCCGGGCTCCAACCGTTCATGGTCATCGCGACCTCCGGCACGACGAACACCGGCGCCGTGGAACCGCTTGACGCGCTCGCCGACATCGCAGCACGCGAGGGCATGTGGCTCCACGTGGACGGCGCGTATGGCGGCTTCTTCATGCTCACCGAGACGGGGCGGAATGCCCTCCGAGGGATCGCCCGCGCCGATTCGATCACTCTCGATCCTCACAAGGGCCTCTGCCTCCCTTACGGAACCGGCGCTCTCGTGACGCGCCGCCTGTCGGCGCTGAAACAGACGTATGGGGCGCGTGCCGAGTACCTCCCAGCGATGAACGACGTGGACGGTGAGGTCGACTTCTGCGGGCTCTCGCCGGAACCTGGACGAGAAGCTCGCGCTGGCGCGTGAAGCCGAAGAGGCCCTGCGTGCGATGCCAGACGTCGAGATCGTGGCCGGCCCGCAGCTCTCGGTACTGGCGTTTCGGTTGAACCCGCGCGATCGGCGGCCCGAGGCGCTCGATGCATTGAACGAGCGGTGGCTCGAGGCGATCACGCGCCGGCAGCGAATTCTGCTCTCGCCGACGCGCCTCGACGGCCGGCTCGCGCTCCGCATGGCGCTCCTCTCGTTTCGAACCCATGGCGAACGCGTGCGTGCGGGGCTCGAGGACATTTGCGAGGCGGCGATCGAGGTGCTCGAAGCCGACATCGAGCGCGCGACCATCTGCGGGCTCTTCGAGCAGCAGGCGCGCGCGACGCCCGATCGTGACGCGCTGATCTTCGGATCGCGCCGCGTGACCTTCGGTGAGCTCGACGCCGCCGCGGACCGCATCGCCAGGGCGCTCCGAGCGAGGGGCCTCCGCGAGGGCGGGCATGTCGGAATCTACCTCTCGCGCTCGGCGAAGGCCGGCGGCGTCTACGTGCCCATCGATCCCAACGATCCGCTGGAGCGCCAGCGCTTCCACAGGACGACGCTGAGCTTCGTCGACGGGGTCTGGGAGATCTTCGGCCCGCTTCTCCAGGGTGTCCCCCTCGTGGTGCTCGATGCGGAGAGCACGGGCGATCCCGATGCCATCGCCACGGCCGTCCGCGAGCACCGTGTGACGCGCCTCACCGCCGTGCCGTCCATCCTCGATCCGCTCGTCAAGCGGGTGCGCGGGACCGATGCGCTCTCGTCGATGCGCGTGCTGTTCTCGAGCGGTGAACGCCTCCAGGCGCCGCTGCTCGCGCGTCTCCGCGTGGCCCTTCCGCAGTCGACCATCCTGAATCTGTACGGAAGCACCGAGGTCGCAGGCGACGTCACCTGCGCCGCGTTCCCGACCGGCGCCGACGCGCCGACCGCGGACGTGCCGATCGGGAAAGCGATCGCGAACGCGCGCCTGTTCGTGCTCGATGGGCGGGCGACGCCGGTGGAGGACGGAGAAGAGGGAGAGCTCTACGTCGGCGGCCCCGTGATCGCGCAGGGCTATCACCGGCGTCCGGAGGAGCACGCATCGCGGTTCGTGGCTCTTCCTCACCTCACCGACGGAGCACTCTTTCGAACCGGCGACCGCGTGCGCCGCGACAGAGGTGGTGTGCTCCACTACGTCGGTCGCACCGACCGCCAGGTGAAGGTCCGCGGCGTGCGTATCGAGCTCGACGAGGTCGAGGCCGCGCTTCTCGAAAGCACCGGGCCCGGCGTGGCGGGCGCCGTCGTTGCACGCGACCGTCCCTCGGATGGGGATTCGATGCCGGGCCTCCACGTCGTAGCATTCGTGGCGCCGAAGACGGTCGACGTGGATGCGATCCGTCAATCGCTCACCAAGAGGCTCCCCGCCGCGATGGTGCCCGCGATCATCGTCGCCCTCGAGGCGCTGCCGCGGCTCCCCAACGGCAAGACCGACCGACAGGCGCTCCTTGACACAGCTTTGCCGTCTTCGAGCGTTGCTCCCGGCGGAAGCTCACCGACGGTCAGTGCGCTCGAAGATCTGGTGCTCTCTCTCTGGGCGCGCCGCCTACCCGCGAGGCCGACCTCGGTGGACAGCGACCTCCACGCGCTCGGCGGCGATTCGCTCGATCTCGTCGAGTTTCTCACCGAGGTCGGCGAGATCCTCGGCCGAACTTTTCCGATCACCAACGTCCCTCGACTGCTGACGGTGGCGGCGATGTCGCGCATGCTAGGGCAACCCGCAGACACATGCGCCGCTCTCGCGGATCCCGGGATCGAGGTCCTGTCGCTGTCTGCAGAGCATCGCGACGCGGTGCTGGCGCTGCTCGTCGAGTCGTTCTCTCTCCGCGAGCCGATGGCGGCCGCGCTTCGCGCAGAGCCGGCGGATCTCTT
>JAYTBL010001128.1:0-13469 GCA_043736975.1 Polyangiaceae bacterium | reverse complement strand
CAGGCCACCACCGACGGAAGCGCCACCGGGGGTCCCTGTCCCGCGACCGCCGCCGGGAGCTCGAACTTGTACAGGAAGGTCGGCGGGTGCTGGAGGCGATCGAACAGGATGCGATCGCGATCGTCGTTGTGGAGCCGCGCCACCACGATGCCGCTCTTCGACTTCGCGTCGGGATCGTGGCCGAGGCCGAACCCGTGATCGGTGTCGACGAACACCAGGCCCGCGGTGATGCTCGCGCGCGCGAGCAGATCGGGCTCGAACATCGGCTTGCCGCCGTCGCGCTGGGCGAGCTGGATGTGCCCGAACACGCCGTGCACCGCGAAGCCGGCGAGCACCATCGCGACCAGCGCGAACGCGCCGCGCAGCAAGCGCGCGGATCCCGCGAGCCGCGCCACGGCGAGCGCGAGGAGCGCGTGCTCCACGGGCAGTACGTCCGCGAAGAAGCGCGCTCCGCCGCCCGGGTAGTTGCCGTCGAAGTAGAACCCCGCGTAGGCGAGCATGTGGAGCACGACGAGCAGCACCGCCGCGACCACCCCGGGGCTACGCCTCCCGGCGCCCCGCCGCGCGAGCGGCACGAGCACCAGCAGCGCGAGCGGCTCGAGGTTCCCGATGTCGAGCACGTGGAGCCGTAGCCGGCGCACGGTGGTGCCGAGCGCAGCGAGGAGGCCGTAGCCCTTGGCGAGCCGCGCCGCGACGAAGTCTCCGTGCTCGTGCAGGCAGCCGACCCGCCTGCCGAGCCCCCAGCGGAAGCAATCGGGCGGCCCGTCGCTGAGTGCATAATACATCTTCTGCGACGACGTCAGCCAGGCGCCAGTGACGGCGTGCTGCGCGACAACCAGCAGGAGCACGCCGGGCACCATCCCCAAGAGCAGGTGACGCACGCGGGCGCGCTTGCCGCGCAGGAGGAGCCACACCACGATGATCCCGATCGCGACCGCCGACACTGGCCGCGTCGCCACCACCGCGCCCAGCGCCAGCCCGGCCACCAGCGGCCGCTTCTTCAGCGCTGCCTCGAGCGCCACGACGATCCCGAGCGCGGTCGCGCCGTGCGCCATCGTGTCCGCCGTGTGGTAGCGGAGCGCCGCGCACGCGACCGAGAGCAGCGCCGCGGTGCGCGCGATCGGCTCGACCACCTCCTTCGTGTCGGGCAGCGCGTCCTCTGCCATCGTCCGGGCGAGGCGGTAAGTCGCGACCACCAGGGCCGCGGCGAGCGCCGGCCCCACCACCATCGGCGCGCCCATCTTGAACGCGATCGCGAGCAGCAGCGGGTAGCCCGGGGGGAAGATCCCGCCCATCACGCCGGTGCCGGGTCCGCTCTCGCGATAGAGGAGGAAGCGCCCGCGAAAGCTCGCGCTGGGGTCGCCGACCGGCCAGCTGAGATCGCCGTGGGAGAGCGCGCGGCCCTGCAGGAAGTAGGTCGTGGCGTCGATGATGCGCGGGCCGCCGCGGAGGTAGGTCGCGATGTACATTACCGAGAGCAGCGCGGCGCCGAACGCCGTGATCCACAGGAACAGCTTCGCGGGCAGCGGATGCTCGCCGAGGCCGAGGAGCGTCCGGCCGCGCCCGGTCAGCGCCAGGACCAGCAGCACCAGCGCGACGGCGAGCGCGAGCTTCGAGGCGTCGTCAGGCGGACGACCCCACGTGCCGGCGAGATCCCGCAGCTGCTGCCCGAGCGTCATTGCGTGAGCCACTCGTGGAAATCGACGAAGTCGCCGGGGCCTTCGTTGGTCAGCTCGATCTGCATCTCGGCCGTGACCAGCGCCGCGGGGATGGCGAGCGGCGCCTCGAGCCAGGAGCTGGTGCGCTCGAGATCGAACACGCCCGCGTCCTGACCGTCGATGCGCACGCGGACGCGCGTCTTCGACTCGGGCGCGACCCGCACCACGAGGTGCGCCGCCTTGCCTGCGGCGAGCCCGCGCGCGACGAAGCGCTCGCGCCGCGCGACCGCGATGCGCCTTCCGGCGTCGAACATGTCCTGCTTCGCGTCCCCAGGGTCGGGCAGGATGCGCATGTCCGTCCAGCCGTTCGCGGGGCGATCGAACGCGTAGCCGGCGCGCTGCTCGCTCACGAGATCGCCGACGTCGACCTGCGCGCGCACCAGCGAATCGCCGGCGGGAATGACGCGGATGCGATCGCCCGTGCCCAGGACGTGCCAGTCGGCGCGGTAGACGACGTGCTCGTAGCCGCCGCAGATGACGTTGCCCTCGACCGGGAAGCGCTCCATCACGTCGCTCGCGAACCACACCGGGAGGACGCCCCACCAGGTAGGAAAGATCGCGAGCACGTCGGGCCGGTCGCTCGCGGGGATGCGCTCGATGAGCTCGAGGGTCGCGGGCAGGCCGTGCACGCCGGCCCGGGCGAAGGGCAGCTGGTGGTAGCCGCCGAGGCCGATGATGTCGAGGCCGGGGCGGTCCGACTCGTAGAGGATCGCGCCCGCGTCGCCCACGAGCACGCGCGTGGGCTTCAGCTTGGCGAGGTACTTGCCCAGCGTCAGGTGCTGGTCGCGGATGTTCCGCGAGGCGCGGCCGAAGAACCACTTCTGGTCGCGCATCTTCGGGATCTGGTGGTCCCAGACGAACAGCACCGCGAGCCCCACGATCGCCACGCGCAGCGCGCGCAGATGGAGCAGCGCGGCCGCGGCGATCCCGCCGCCGAACGCGAGCAGCCACGGGAGGCGGAACGTGGGGTTCGTCCCGGCCGGTCGCGTGAGCACGCCGACGATCTGCACGACGAACGCCCCGATGAGGATCATCGAGAGGATGCCGGGGTAGGCGCGCTTGCCGCGCCCGTGCGCCTTCGCGCGCGCGCGGCACGACACCGAGATGCCGAGCGCCGCCAGGATCAGCAGCCACGCGACCGCGGGCATCACGTAGCGCTCGTTCTGCCAGCGTACCTGGCCGTTGAGCGCGACGATGGCGACCCACAGGACGATCTGCGCCCAGAGGATCACCGCGATCCGCCGCGTGCGCGGGAACGCGAGCGGGAGCAGCGCCAGGGCCACGGGCACGACGCCCGCCCACCAGGCGGTCCGCGCGAGGATCACGATCGGGTTGGTCGGGCCCCAGCTGGCCGGCAGGAGCTCGGCGAGGCGCTCTCCCTCGATGTGCGCGAAGTGGTAGTCGAGGTTCCGCAGCGAGGCGTACTTGGCGTTGCCGATCCAGTCGTCGATCTTCTCGTCGCCCGTCATGTACGGGTTGTTCATGGCGAGCTTCACGATCGCGCCGTTCGCGGTCCACTCGCCGGTCAGCGCGCGGTTCGCGAGCGCCTGCGCCAGGAGGAGCACGACGCCGGGTACGGCAACGCGCACCAGGATGCCGATCATTCGCAGCCAGCCGAAGCGCCGATGCGCCAGCGCGGCCGCGATCCCGAAGACGGCGAGGGTGGCCGAGGCCTCGGGGCGCGTGGTCACGAGCAGCGCGCCGGCGACGCCGAGCCACCACGCATGCGACGCCACCTGGTCGGACGCATGCGCGGTCTTTGCGTCGGCCTCGACGCGCCGCCAGGCGACGAGCGCGATGGCCCACGTGGCGAGGAAGAAGGACACTTCCATCCCGCTCCACAGCGACCAGTCGAGCGCGCCGATCGCGAGAAACACGGGCGGAAGCAGGTACGAGGACAGCCTGCCCCAGTCGTCGCGCGCGTCTTCCAGGAACAGCCGGCGCGCCGCGAGCAGCGTCCCGAAGACGCTCGCCGCCGCGACCAGCGCCGCCCACCGCATGAGCTCTCTCCCGGTGAAGCCGACGAGCCAGCCGGCCGCCAGTACGAACGGGTAGGTGACGCTGGTGTTGCCCGACGAGTAGCCATTGCCGATCGTCCACTCGAACGGATGGCCGAGTGCGGTCGCCCGCGCGTAATCGAAGTGGATGAAGACATCGTCGAGCGGGGCGCTCCACTCGCCGCCCGTCTGCTTCAGCATGTAGCCGTAGAACGCGCGCGCCGAGAGCAGGGTGTGGAGCGCGGCCCACACGACGAAGAGCGCGGGATCGGCGCGCCGGAGCCCAGCCGCAGGAGCGGAGGAGGCGAACGAGCGCAGGTGCGTGAGACGCACCGAACGGACATGTGCGGCGACGTTGCGAAACAAGGCGGGCCGGCGTCGCGCTTCTACCACGCCCGCCGGGCGGTCGAGTGTGTTAGGTTCTCGCGCCCACGAGGACATGATTTCGGCATTTCGAAGGCCGGGGGGCGCGCAGAGCAAGCGAGGAACGAGCGGCCGCCTCGTCGCCACTTCCACGCGTTCCACGCGTTTCACGCGTTCCACGCGTTCCACGCGTTCCACGCGCGCGCTGATCGTCGTGTGCGCAGCGCTCGCCACGTCGTGGCCGACGTCCGCCCACGCGCAGCCGGGCGGCTCGGTCGCGAAGCCCCAGGATCCGGCGCCGCCGCCGACCCCGCCCACGCAGACGGTGATCACGCCGCCGGTCGTCAAGAAGGACGAAGGCGCGACTTACCCCGCGCAGGCGCTCGCCGACAAGGTGAAGGATGCCGTCACCGTCATCGTGAAGGTCGAGATCGACGCGAGCGGCGTGGTCCAGAACGCGACCGTCGACAACCCGGTCGGACACGGCTTCGACGAGGCGGCGATGGCCGCGGCCAGGAAGCTCGAATACGAGCCCGCGAAGCGCAACGGCACGCCCATCGCCTCCAGGTTCCTGCACAAGTACGTCTTCACGCCGCCGGCATCGCGGATCGTCGGCAAGGTCGCGACCGAGCGCGGCAAGAAGGACGTGCCCCTCGAGGGCGCGGTGATCACCGTGACC
Organism: Polyangiaceae bacterium; assembly: GCA_043736975.1. Taxonomy (GTDB): domain Bacteria; phylum Myxococcota_A; class Polyangia; order Polyangiales; family Polyangiaceae; genus Labilithrix. The sequence goes on along the minus strand of JAYTBL010001128.1, from coordinate 8,712 downwards.
TCGGCCGAGGGCGCGACCTTCAACGCGACGGCCGCCGCCGACGGCAGCTACCACGTCGACGACCTGCCGGCCGGCACGTACAAGGTGACCGTCGCCGCCGAGGGCTACGTCGAGCAGGCCTACGAGCAGGCGCTCGAGGCAGGCGAGGAGGCCACCGCCAATCTCCGCCTCTCGAAGGTCGAGGAGGCCCCCCCTCCGCCCAAGCCCGGCGAGGCGCCGGTCGAGGAGGTGCGCGTGCGCGGGACGCGACCGCCGCGCGAGATCGTGAAGCGCACGCTCGAGCAGCGTGAGCTGTCGCGCATCCCCGGCACCAACGGCGACGCCCTTCGCGCCATCCAGAACCTCCCCGGCGTCGCGCGCCCGCCTGCCATCGCGGGCCTGCTCATCGTCCGCGGAGCGGCGCCGAACGAGACCAACGTCTACATCGACGGCACGCTCGTCCCGATCGTCTACCACTTCGGAGGCCTCTCCAGCGTCATCCCCACCGAGATGATCGAGAAGCTCGACTTCTATCCCGGCAACTTCAGCACCTACTATGGGCGCGTCACGGGCGCGATCGTCGACGTGGGCGTGAAGGACCCGAAGATCCGGCCCGACCGGAAGATCCACGGCCTCGCCCAGGCCGACTTCATCGACGCGCGCGTCCTCGCCGAGGGCCCGATCGCCAACACCGGCTGGAACTTCGCGGTCGCGGGTCGTCGTTCGTACGTCGACCTCTGGCTGAAGCCCGTGCTCGAGCGAGCCGGCGCCGGCGTCACCACCGCGCCCGTCTACTACGACTACCAGGCGCTGGTGCAGAAGGACTGGGGCGGCAAGCACTCCTTCCGCCTCTTCTTCTTCGGCTCCGACGACCGCCTCGCGCTCCTCTCGCGCACCGTCAACGGATCGAACCCCGGCATCGGCGGCAACGTCACGTTCGGCACCGGCTTCTACCGCCTGCAGGCGCGCTACGTGGGCCGGCTCAGCAGCGACACCGAGGTTCGCCTCACCGCGGCGGTCGGCAAGGACGCGATCGACTTCGCGATCGGCGACAACTTCTTCGTCCTGAAGTCGTTTCCCATCAACCCCCGCGCCGAGTTCTCGCAGCGCCTCGCCGCGGGCGTGCGCAACAACTTCGGCCTCGACATCCTCTATGCGCCTTACACCGTCGACGTGCGCTTGCCCGCGCCGCCGCGCCCAGGCACGCCGCCCGCGGGACCTTTCGGCTCGCAGCCGCCGCTCGAGGTCAGCGACAGCGACGCCATCTACCGCCCCGCGCTCTACGACGAGGTCGAGCTCACGCCCTTCCCGGGCACGCGCGTCGTGTCCGGCGTGCGCCTCGACTACGCGAAGGACACGCGCGCCTGGGACGTGCAGCCTCGGCTGGTCGTCCGCCAGGACCTGCATCGCGACTTTCCGCGCACCACGGTGAAGGGCGGCATCGGTCGCTTCGCGCAGCCGCCGCAGCCGCAGGAGACGAACCGCACCTTCGGCATGCCCGGGCTGACGTCGAACATCGCGAACCACTACGGCACGGGCTTCGAGCAGGAGCTGACGCGTCAGATCGAGGTCTCGGTCGAGGGCTTCTACCGCCAGTACGACAACCGCGTGGTGCAGCGCCTCGGCAACGTTGGCCAAGGTCGCGCGTTCGGTCTCGAGACCCTCCTGCGCTACAAGCCCGACGACCGCTTCTTCGGCTTCCTCGCCTACACGCTCTCGCGCAGCGTGCGCAAGGACGGCCCCGACGAGCCAGAGCGCCTCTTCAACTTCGACCAGACGCACATCCTCACCGTCCTCGGTAGCTACCGCCTCGGCAACGGCTGGGAGCTCGGCGCACGCTTCCGCTTCGTCTCGGGCAGCCTCAACACACCGCAGACCTACGGCTTCTACGACGCGACCGTGGGCTCCTACATCGGCCTCGCGCAGTTCCCGCCGTTCGGCAATCGCAACCCGCCGTTCCACCAGCTCGACGTGCGCGTCGACAAGTCGTGGCAGATCACGAAGGACTTCAAGCTCAGCGCTTACCTCGACATCTTCAACACCTACAACCGGGCGAACGTCGAGGGCGTCAGCTACAATTACAACCAGACCCTGAGCACGAACGCGACGGGCATCCCGTTCCTGCCCAGCCTTGGAATGAGAGGGGAGCTGTGAAGACTCGCCGCCATCGCGCCGCAACCTTCTTCGTGGTGCTGGTCCTCGCAACCCTCGCGGCGCTCGTGGCGTGCGGCGGCGGCGGCTTCGATCCGCAGAGCAAGGTGGACAGCGTCCGCCTCTTCGTCGTCAAGGCCGACAAGCCCTACGCGCTGCCCGGCGAGACGGTCAACCTGGAGGCGCTCCTGACCGACGCGCGCCGCGATCGGCCGCGCGCCGCGAAGCTCTACTGGATTCCGATCCTCTGCCTCAACCCGCAGGACGATCTCTACTTCCTCTGCTTCGCGAACCCCGGTGACGCGAGCAACCAGGCGGGCGGGACGCGCCTCATCCCCCTCGGCTCGTTCGCCGACGCGGGCGCCGACGCGGGCGCGGCGGCTGGTGGAAATCCGTTCGCGGCCATCCCGACCGGCGTTGATCTTGGACCGTTCCTCCCCCAGGGACCGACCTTCTCCTTCCGCATGCCCGACGACGCGGTCAAGGAGCGTCCGCAGAGTCCCGACCGTCCCTACGGGCTCGCCGTGATCTTCAACGTGCTCTGCGCCGGCAGCCTCCAGTTCCGACCGCGCGTTCCCACCGGCGGCGCGCAGCAGGTGCCCGTCGTTTGCGCCGACGACAATGGCGTGGCCCTGCCGCCAAGCGACTACGTGATCGGCATCACGCGGGTGTACTCGTTTCCCGGCCGGATCAACACGAACCCGGTGCTCGAGAAGGTCACCTTCGAGGGCAACGACATCGATCTCGCGAAGGGCATCACCTTCGAGAAGTGCACCGCCGCGAAGGAAGCCGACTGCAAGGAGAACAAGATCGACGTCCGCGTGTCCGACTCGAGCTGGGAGGCGAACCCGGCCGAGGTCACGCGCGACGGCGAGCTCCGCGAGCAGATCTGGGTCACCTACTACTCGGACATCGGCACGTTCGACGACGAGGCTCGGCTCCTGTTCGACACGCGGCAGGGTCGGGTCTCCGAATCCGAGGTGAAGTTCCGGGCCCAGAAGGACGTCGCGGACGGAACGATGTGGGCGGTGGTCCATGACAACCGCGGCGGCGCGAGCTGGATCGTGGTCCCTTTGCACGTTCGATGATGATCGGGTAACACCATCGATGTTGGGCGCTCGCGGTCTTGGTCTCGTCTTCCTGGTCGGCGCCGCGCTCGCGCTCGCGCCGGCCTGCGCGAAGAAAGCCGACAGCGGGTTCTTCCAGGAGCAGGATTTCCGGCCGCCGAAGGGCAGCGAAGCGGAGGGCGCGGATCCGGTGGTCTTCGACCGCAACAACATCGTCGAGACGGCCGCGCTGGTCGACTCCGAGGCGCTCGACGCCGCGCTGATCCAGAAGTTCATGCACCGGACGCCCTACGACCGGCCGACCTTCCTCGAGACATACCAGTCGAACGGGGTGCGCGCATCGGATGCCATCGCGCGCGCGGCCCGCACCTACCGCATCAATCCGCTCGCGTTCCTGGTCGCGGCGCAGGGCACGCAGGGCCTCATCGGCGAGATCAACTACCCGTTCCCGCCGGAGCGCGTGGAGTACGTCTTCCGCTGCGGCTGCCTCCAGGGCAACGACTGTCTGCCGGAGCTCGCGGGCTTCGATCGCCAGGTCGACTGCCTCGGCCGCCAGCTCCGCGTCGCGCTGACCGCGATCTCGACCAGCGATGAGACCACGGGCGGCTGGGGCAAGGACAAGACGAGCATCACCCTGGACAACCTCAAGGTCACGCCCGCCAACGAGGCGACCGCGGCGATCTACGACCGCTCACCCCGCGTGGCGGAGGGCAGCGCCGGCGGCGCGTGGTTCTTCTGGAACCTCTTCCGCGTCTACGCGGTGGGCGCCGACTACTCCGGGCCCATCGGCGGCGCGGCCGGCGGCGGGTGGATCGGCGATGGGTGCACGTCGTCGGCGGCGTGCAGCGGCGTCGGCGAGGGCGCGCTCTGCGCGACCGGTGACTACCCCGGCGGCCTCTGCACCATCAAGTGCACCGGTGATTGCCCGGTGGGCGCCGACAAGCCCGAGTCGTTCTGCGCCGACTTCAAGACCAACGGAGGCTTCTGCCTCTCGGTGTGCAACCTGACCGCGCCCTCCTGCCGCGACGGCTACAAGTGCGTCACGACCAAGAAGCTGGGGTCGACCGCCGCTGCCGACTCGAAGCCCATCTGCACCATCCAGTGAACCGGAGGCAGGCTAGGCGTCGACGTTCGACGGTGGCTCGGTCTGGCGCCCCTTGCGGACCAGCGGACCGAGGACCGCGATCGCGTCGAGGCTGACCTGGCCGCTCGTGAGGATGCCCTCGTCGGTCGGCTTGCGCCGGAGGTGCTCGCCCACGCGGAGGAACGCCTCGAGGTAGATGCGCTCGCGGCCCAGGCCAGCCATCACCCCATCGCCGCCGCGGAAGGCGCGCTCGGCGACCAGCACCGCGTCCGGCGCAGGCATGCCGTGCTCCTTCACGAGCGCGGAGAGCGCGTCGGGGAACGTCGCTCCGCCGTCCATCGCCTCCACCGCGAGGTGGCGGGCGGCGAGCTCCCGCTTGCGGCGCGGAGAGAGGTAGTTGCCGCGCTCCTCGAGCACCAGCGCGAGGCCCTCCTGGTCGTCGACGCCGCGCGCCGTGCCGATCTGGAAGATGGCGATCGGCGCCTGCGCGGCGCGGGTGCGCGGGATCGCGTGCGCCTCGATCTCGTGCATGACCGTGCGCTCCACGTCCTCGCGCGACGTCATGCGGTTGGAGGCGATCAGGATGTGCCGCTCGCCCGTCGCCGCGAGCGCGGACAGGGAGGGCTGCACCACGACCGCGAAGGGGAGGCCGAGCCGACTGATCTCCTCCCGCATGCGTGTGAGGAGCGAGCCGGCCTCCGCGGAGTCGCTCGCGAGCAGCGCGTCGCGCTTCTCGCGCGGGTCACGCGGGTCGCCGAGCGCCTCGTGCGCCTCGGCGATCCACTTGCGCGCCAGTATGGTGGCCTCGCCCGCGGCCTGCGGGCTCAGCGACCGGAAGCGGGCCCGGGCGAGCGCGCCGAGGACCGCGGTCCCGGCCTCGCTGGCGAGCGCGGCCTCGATCTCGAGCTCGCGGCAGCGGGCGGCGTAGAGCTGGGCGATGGGATGGGGCTCGGCCGCGAGGCGCTGCGCCGCGCTCCCGAGCGCCTTGCGGAGCGCGGTGTGATCGGTGCGCGCGTACGACCAACGCGGGGAGACGAACTGGCCGCTCTCCAGCGCCGCCAGGATGCGCATGCGCTCCTGGGAGGCGTTGCGCGGCACCACGGAGCCCAGCAGGCGGACCGATCGGACCGCCTCGACGAGGAGCCGCTCGCCGCGCACCAGCCAGGCAGGAAGGTCGCTGGGCGCGCGTTTACGGATGGCGGGGCGCTGGATCATGGCCTCGATCGTGCGTTTTCGCTCACGTCCCGAGGATACGGCAGGACGTGCAGCCCTGCCTCGTTTTCCTTGCCAGTGCCGGGCACCAAGGTTACGTCGACCCACCGGATGAAGAAGAACTACGTCCTCGATACGAACATCCTGCTTCACGACCCGAACGCGATTTTCCGGTTCGACGACAACAACGTCATCATTCCGATTTACGTGATCGAAGAGGTCGACCAGTTCAAGCGGGAAGGCTCGGAGCGTGGCCGTAACGCCCGCCACATCGTGCGCCTCCTCGACGATCTCCGCGAGACCGGCGGCTCCCTCTCGAAGGGCGTGAAGACCAAGAACGGCGGCTTCCTCAAGGTCGCGATCCCGAACTCGCGTCCCGAGCTGCCCACCGCCATCGACAAGGCAGCGATGGACAACGCCATCCTCCAGACGGCGTTCCAGGTGCGCGACGAGGACATCTCGCACCCCACCGTCTTCGTGACGATGGACACCAACCTCCGCATCCGCGCGGACGCGCTCGGCATGCTCGCCGAGACTTACGAGAACCAGCGCGTCGACACCGAGCGCACCGAGACCGGCGTGACCGAGCTCGAGGTGTCCGCCGAGGAGATCGACACGTTCTTCCAGGACGGCGCGCTCGCGCCGAACCCCGCGCTGATCGCGCCCGAGCCTGGCGAGAAGACCGAGCGCTCCGCGAACAACAACGGCGACCCGATGACCCGCGGGATCCTCACCGCGAACCTCTGCGTGCTGCTCCGCGACCGCGCCAACCCCTCGCACACCGCGCTCGGCCGCTATGACGCGAACAAGCGTCAGATCATCGGCCTGCGCACGCCGCGCGAGGGCCTGCTCGGCATCCGCCCGCGCAACAAGGAGCAGAGCCACGCGCTCGACCTCCTGCTCGACGAGAGCATCCGGCTCGTCACCCTCGTCGGCAAGGCCGGCACCGGCAAGACGCTCCTCGCGCTCGCCGCGGGCCTCAAGAGCACCATCGAGGACGGCACGTACACGCGCATGCTCGTGTCGCGTCCGGTCATGCCGCTGGGCCGCGACATCGGCTTCTTGCCCGGCACGGTCGACGAGAAGCTGAATCCATGGATGCAGCCGATCTTCGACAACCTCGAGTTTCTCTTCACGAGCGGAACCAAGAAGGGTCCGCGGGCATACGCCGAGCTGCTCGAGAGCGGGCAGCTCCAGGTCGAGCCGCTCACGTACATCCGCGGCCGCTCGCTGCCGCAGCAGTACATCATCGTGGACGAGGCGCAGAACCTCACCCCCCACGAGGTGAAGACCATCATCACGCGCTCGGGCGACGGCACGAAGATCGTGCTCACCGGCGACCCGGGGCAGATCGACAACCCCTACGTCGACAGCCAGTCGAACGGCCTCGCGGTCGCCGCGGACCGGTTCCGCGGCCAGAAGATCGCCGCGCACATCGTCATGACGCGCGGTGAGCGCAGCGAGCTCGCCGAGGTCGCAGCCAATCTTCTGTAGGGGCGCTTCATCGCCCCTTCATCCCCCCTTCATCCCCCCCCGACGCGCTCAGGTCCAGCTTGCTTCCAGGACGGCCGGACCCCATGATCACTCCGATGCTTCGTGTTGCTGCGGTCCTGGTTGCGCTCGGGGTCGGCGGATGCACCTCCGTGGGGGGGAACGCGGTGCGGACTGGGCCCGTCACGCTGCCCGCGTATGCCGGGCCGGTCGCGGTCTACGCCGCCGGGCAGTCGCCGCCGGGCGCCGTCGATCTCGGCGTGGTCGAGGTCCACGCGGCGCAGCAGGAGGCGACCATCGACACGCTGATGCCCCAGTTCGTCAACAAAGTGGCGCAGATCGGGGGCAACGTCGCGGTCGTCGATGGCGTGCGCGCGCGCTTCGAGCTCGTCGGTCGCTCGCACGTCGAGACTTTCTATTACACCTGCAACATGGGCGCGACGTGCGCTGGCACCCGCGTCTACGCCGCCAACGACGAGGTGATGGTCGTCTCGGTCTTCGGCCGCGCGTTCTCCACGCAGGTGGTGCCGCCGGGCGAGGAGCCGCTCATCCCGCTCGCGCCCCCGCAGCCCGAGCCCGAGCCGAAGGCGGTGGAGGGCCTGTGAGCACGCGTATCGCCACGCTCGCTCTGCTGCTGCTGCTCGCGGGCAGCGCTTTCGCCGGCGCCGGCTGCGGCCACACCGAGGCGCACGCCGCGCTGGTCCGCGCGCCGCAGCCGCCAACGACCGGCAACGTCGAGCTCTACATCGCGGACCAGGCCGAGCCGACACGGCCCTTCTACGAGATCGCGCTGGTCCAGGCGATCGGGTTCGGCGCCGACGCGAATCCCGAGGACGTCTCGAGGGGCCTGATCACCAAGGCGGCCGGGCTCGGCTGCGACGCGGTGGTCCGCGTTCACATCGACCTCGGCTACACCCGCGCGCACGCCGCGGGCGTCTGCGTGAAGTACCTCGGTCCTGCCGCCGCGGGGGAGGTCGCTCCGCGCGCCGTCCTCCCGCCGAGCCTGGGCTCGAATCCGCCGCCGCCCCGCATGCGCCCTGCGCCCGCCCCACGGCTCGAGCCCCTGCCGTCGTCCCCGAATCAAGGACGCTGAGGATCGCCGACCGTCGGAGGTGCGTCTCGAAACTGTCAGCTGTCAGCTGTCAGCTGTCAGCTTCTCCGTTATGGTCGCGTGATGCACGACGAGCACGAGCGTACCGCCGAGTCCGACGATTCGACGCGCCTGCAGGGGCCTCGCATGGAGCTGACCGACGCGCCCGCCGCGCTCGCGCTTGCCGAGCAGGCCGTGGGGAGCCGCGTGCTCGCGCTGGCGGCCGATCCCTCGTCCGCCGACGCGCTGCTCGCCACGGCGCAGGCGGCCGCCGAGCAGGGGGAGCGCATCGCGGTCGTCGCCCGCGCCGAGTCGCTCGCGTCGTCACGCGAGGCGATGCGCCGGGTCGCGCAGGCGCGGCTCGCGATGGTGGCCCACGCGATCGCGGGGCATGGCGGCGAGGATCTGACGGCGCTGAGCGACCTCGGTTGGGGCGTGCTCTGCGCGTCGGGGCCGGAGGACTCGTTCGACCTCGCGCTCATCGCGCGCCGCGCCGCCGAGGATTCTGGCGTTCCCTTCGTGGTGGTGCACGCGCACGGTCATGCGGAGTCGGGCACGGGGCGCGCGCACGCGATGGTGGCGCTGCCGCCGGCGAAGGCGTGTCAGGACTTCGTGGGGCCGGCGTCCCGCATGAAGCC
>JAYTBL010001127.1:0-5956 GCA_043736975.1 Polyangiaceae bacterium | reverse complement strand
GCAAGGGTCCTGCGTCTCGGACTGCGAGGCCGATCAGTCGAAGATCCCCGCCAAGTGCAAGACGGAGGCAGACGAGCTCCAGGCGTGCGCGGCCAAGGCGACGTCGTTCAAGTGCAGCAGCAGCGGTAAACCGACGGTCGCGGGCGGCTGCGATTCGGAGGGCAGCGCGCTCCTGAAGTGCCTCACGAGCGGCGGCGGCAGCAGCAGCGGCTCGAGCGGGTCCAGCGGATCCAGCGGATCCAGCGGATCCAGCGGCTCCAGCGGCTCCAGCGGCGGCGGCGGCACGAAGACCTGCGCGGATCTGAAGGCCTGCTGCGACAAGATCCCCGAAGGAACGAAGAAGAACAGCTGCAACACCGTCTACGACTCGGTCAAGAACACCGAAGCCAACTGCAACATCGTCTTCCCGCAGTACGCACCCGACTGCCCCTGAGCTTACGCCCGTCCGGACCGAGGGCTCAGTAGCCCTCGGTCTTGGCGATGATTTCGTTCATGATCTCGCGCGTGCCGCCGCCGATCGGGTAGAGGCGCGCGTCGCGGTACAGGCGCTCCACCAGGAACTCGCGCATGTAGCCGTTGCCTCCGTGGATCTGCACCGCCTCGTCCACCACGTACGAGCACATGTCCGTGGCGGCGTTCTTCGTCATCGCGGCCAGCCCTGGGACCTGCTCCTCGCGCACGACGCGCACCGCGCACTCGCTGACCAGCGCGCGCACCGCGGCGATCTTGGTGACCATGTCCGCGAGCTTGTGGCGGATGACCTGGTGGCCCATGAGCGTGCGGCCGAAGGCCTTGCGATCGCGTGCATACTTCACGGATTCGCGGTACGCGAGCTCGGCGATGGCCACGCACTGCCCCGCCAGGAACAGCCGCTCGGTGGCGAAGTTGATCATGATCGCGAGAAAGCCCATGTTCTCCTCGCCGATGAGGTTCGTCACCGGCACGCGGCAGTCCTCGAAGCTCAGCTCCGCGGTGTCGCTCGCCCACCAGCCGGTCTTCGCGAGCTTCTTGCTCACCGCGAACCCGGGCGTACCGCGCTCGATGACGAGCAGGGAGACGCCGCCGTGCCCCTCCCCGCCCGTGCGCACCGCGGTGGTGACGAAGTCGCAGCGCACGCCGGAGGTGATGAACGTCTTCGACCCGTTGACCACGTAGTGGTCGCCATCGCGCACCGCCTTGGTGCGCAGGCTCGCGACGTCGCTGCCGCCCCCCGGCTCGGTGATGGCGAGCGCGCTGATCTTCTCGCCGCGGAGCACCGGCGCGACGAAGCGCTCCTTCTGCGAGGGCGTCCCGAGGCACACGATGGGCGGCAGCGCGATGCCGTGGCTGTTGAGCCCCACGCAGGTCCCCACCGAGTGACCATGGAGGACCATCTCCTCGGAAGCCGCGAGCGCGTGCATCACGTCGCCGCCGGCGCCGCCCTCGTTCACCGGATACGAGATCCCGAGCAACCCGGCCTCGGCCGCGGTCCGGTAGAGCTCGCGCGGGAACTCGCAGGCCTCCTCCCACGCGTGCGCGTGCGGAGCGATGTGCTTCTGCGCGAAGCGACGAACGTTCTCCCGGAGCTGGGCGTGCTCCTCGGTCTCGAACAGGTACGTCATGCGCGCCATGCTACCAATTGGGGACCGCATGCGCCCTACCGTCTACCTCTTCGACATCGACGGCACCCTCATCTCCGCCGGCGGCGCGGGCCGCCGCGCCATGGAGGGTGCGTTCCGCGACGTCCACGGCGAGCGCGGACCGGCGAGCGTCGCGTTCTCGTACGGCGGCATGACCGATCGCGCGATCGTCCGCGCCGGGCTGGTCGCGCTCGAGCACCACCTGCCCGACCCAGCGGCGATCGACCAGGTGCTCGAGCGCTATCTCGTGCGCATCGCCGATGAGATGGCGCTGCCCACGACGACCTACGTGGTTCATCCCGGCGTCATGAGCGTCCTCGCGTGGCTGAAGGACAAGCCCGCGGTCGCCATTGGCCTGGGCACGGGCAACGTCAAGCGGGGCGCGCATGCGAAGCTCGCGCGCGGCGAGCTGGTGGAGCCGTTCGCGTTCGGCGGGTTCGGGTGCGACGCCGAGGACCGCACCGAGCTCCTGCGCATCGGCGCTACGCGCGGCGCCGAGGCGCTGGGCGTCCCGCTCGCGGAGTGCCGCGTGGTGGTCATCGGTGACACGCCCAAGGACGTGGCAGCGGCGCACGGTATCGGCGCCGAGTGCATCGGCGTGGGCACGGGTGGCTTCGCCCCGAAGGCGCTGCGTGATCTCGGCGCACATCACGTGTTCGCCACCCTCGACGAGAGTGGCGTTCGCGAGGCGCTGTTCAGCGCGTGATCACTTGACGGTGATCGGCGTCTTGGTCGGCTTGTAGGTGTTGTCGAGCTCGCCGTCGACGACGCGCAGGGCGTCCATGCCCCACTCGTAGCCGAAGTCGGTGAACTGCGCAGCCTTGAGGATGCCCTTGTAGGAGCTCTGCTTGCCGTCGATGAAGGCGCCGACGAACCGCCCCATCGCGGGGCCGCTCTCGTTGACCCAGCTCTCCAGGCCGTTGGTGACCATGTCGAGGTTCTTGGTGCCGCCGGCCTTGAGCGGGAAGTAGTCCTTCTCGTAGTAGTTGTACGAGACGCAGCCGTTGACGTTGAGCACCTGGTAGGTCGACGGGAAGTCCGAGGCCTGAAAGCGGCTCGGGTCGAGAGGGCCGTACCCGATGTACGAGTGGCCGTTGTAGACGAAGATGTCGCTCGTCTTGATGGCGCGCTTGTGGGGAGTCGAGTCGGTCTCCGCGCCGAAGTACGACTGGAGCTTGATGGTGAAGGGCTTGGTCTGGCCGCCGATGGTGACCTGCACCGGCACCTCGAAGGTGATCCAGTGGCGAACGACGGTGTCCGCGATCACCTTGCGGAGCTGCTCGCGGTTCGACCAGGTGATGCCCGCGGGGTTCTTATTATCGAGCTCGAAGGCGAGGACGTCGTCGAACGAGGCGAACCTCACGTCGAGCGCGCCGACCTTGAAGTTGAGGAGGTCGGCCGCGGGCTCGACGTTCGCGAGCTTGAAGCCCGGGCGCGCCTTGAAGACCTCGCGAAGGCCCTCCTGCCACATGGCGTAGCCCGCGTCTTCCGAGGTGTCGTGGCGCTCGCCCGCGGCCCAGTCGGCCATCATGCCGCTGACCATGCCGACGACGAGCTTGTTCGCCTCGACCCCGCCGCCGTAGAGGCGATCGTACTCGGGGTACTTCACGGCGCTCGACTGGGTGGTGCCCTTGAGGTTCGCGCGCATCGGGATGTAGAGGCGGGAGACCTCGCTGGCCGGGATCTGGCCCGCAGTGAGGCCCTTGCGGTCCTCGTCGATCTTCTGCTGCTCGGCGATCATCGCCGGCTTGCAGGACGAGACCGACGGGTCGAACACGTACCAGATGGAGCCGACGAACTCCTTCGCCTCCTTGTCGTTCGCCGTGCACTGCGGGAGGACCTGATCGGTCTTCGAGGCGTAGCCGGTGCCGAGGAGCGCGAGCGAGATCGCGGAGCGGGTCGACATCGTCGTGGGGACGAGCGCGTTGTCGGTGTACGTGTACGCGACCTTCGTCATCTTGCGCGAAGCGCCGGGGTTCGCCTTGTCGATGACGGTGACCGCGGTCTTCTGGAAGGTGGCCGCGTCGACGTCCTTGAGCTCGCGGCTGTTGACGCCGACCTTCGCGGTGCGGAGCGCGCCGAACGCGGACTGCGTCTGCTGCTTCACGGTTCGGATGATCTCGGCGTCGCTGGTGCCCTCGGCGACGTAGACGTAGCCCGCGAAGTCGAGCTTGCGCGCGCGGGCGGTGAGGCTGGTGAGGTCCTCTTCATCGCCGGCGGTTCCGTCCGAGGAGTCGGTGGGGGCCGCGCAGGCGACGAGGGCGCTGGCGACGAGGACCGTGAGGATCGGGAGGGACGTGAGAGAGAGCTTCATTCGGGTGAGCGCGTTCTAGCCCTGATGTAGGCTGATGCAAGTTACCACACTACAAAAACTTACCAAAACGACGGCAATTCGGGGCAAGCGTGGGAGATCGTTGAGTTATGCAACGTTGCAAAAAGTTGATTTCTCGCGGCCGGGTAACTCCCGGCCTCGGGCGGACAAGAGCCGTGGAATCGATTGTCCTTCGCGCCCGTAGGAGCAGAGCACCGTGCCGCAAAGCCTTCACCGCACCTGGGTCGCCCTCGCTGTCGCCACGCTGGCCGTCCTCGTCGTCGCGCTCCTCACGGGGCGCGACTTCGTTCGTGACGTGAACGCGCCCTGTCCGGGCTCGCTCCACGAGGAGCCATTCGCCGGCTGGACGAGCCTGGCGAAGCTGGAGCCCGTCTACATGGAGAGCCTCTCCTCGGAGAGCACGCCGTCGCCGGTCGCGAGCGGCCCCGCCTTCGTGCTCACGTACGACCAGAAGCAGAGGCAGTCGAACGGCTACGCCTACCCTACCGAGTTCAGGAACGTCCGCGTGCAGTGGAAGGAGCCTGGCTCGTCGACCGACGCGCCGTGCACGTGGTGCGGCTCGGTCCGCATCGCGCTCTCCGGTGAGGCTCCGTCCGATCTGAATCTTTTCCGCGAGCGCGGCACGAACCGCTACGTCGTGAAGGGCCGCGCCGGCCACTCCTCCGGCGAAGACAGCGCGGTTCGCGCGACGTTCAACGTCGATGACGTCCCCACGCATCGCCTCCAGCTCGATCGCATCTTCACCGCGCGCCGGCTGCCTTTCGGGGTCGCGCTCCTGGCGCTGGGCGCGCTCGTCGTGGCCCTCCTTCGCTCGCGCCGCGCGATGTCCTATGCGCGAACCATCCACGCTTGGACCGAGGCGCGCCTCACGCCGGCGGGCATGCTCGAGAGCGACGCGGGCGGCACCCTCGGCACCGTCGAGCAGACCCGCTTCGGCTACATCCCGGCGGGCCCTGTGCTCGTGGCGCCCGAGGCGCTGGCCACCAGCGGCCTCTACCGCGACGTTCCCATCGTGCAGCGCCGCCAGCTCGCGGAGGGTACGCACCAGCGCTGGGCTTCCGGCACGATGCTCCGCCTGCGCGACGCGCAGGCCCTCGCGGTGATCAGCACGGCGTGCACGCTGCTCGCGCTGGGCGCGCGGTTCGCCGCGTGATCAGTTCGCGTCGATCAGGCTGTGCAGATCCTGGGTCGTAAACTCGTAGCGCTTTCGGCAGTAGTCGCACTCGATCTCGAGCGGCTTGCCGTCCTCCATCAGCGACTCGATGTCGGCGCGCGGCAGCGAGGCGAGGCTCTGCGCGAGCCGCTCGGTGCTGCAGCGGCAGCCGAAGTGCACCTCGCGATCGCCGACCGTGGTGTACGGCATGCCGTAGAGCACCTCGGCCATGAGGTCGGTCGGCGTGCCCTTGCCGCGCGCGAGCATGGGGACGATGTCCTGGAAGTCCTTGAGGCGCTCGGTCATCACCATGAGCGGCCCCTCGGCGAGCTCGGGCAGGAGCTGCACCATGTAGCCGCCGGCTGCGGCCACCTCGCCGTTCGAGAAGTGGCAGCCGATGGCGATCATCGTGACCGTCTGCTCGGAGTCCTGCATGTACGCCATGAAGGCATCGGACACGCTGCTCGAGCCGGTGGGCACGGCGACGACGCCCTGGTGCAGCGAGCCGTTCGCGAGCGTGCGCGCGATCTGGAGAAGCCCCTTCTCCCCCATAGGCATCTCCTTCACGTCCGCGGGGAGCTGGATGAGGCCGCGGGTCGAGCCGTCGGGATGGGTGTCGGCGATCATCCGCGTGCGCGGGTTGTCGCCCTGGAGGATGGCCTGGAGGCGGTTGTCCGGCGCCATGCTCTCGCGCACCAGCACCGCGCCGGTGAGCGTGTCACCGAAGAGGCGCGTGAGCTCGGGCGTCTCGGGCTTCTGGGCAGCGATCGCACCACGGACGGTCGCCGTCGTATCGACGGCGATCACCCGGAAGGCGCCGTCGTCGGTGATGGCGCGGAGGACCCGGTCAGT
>JAYTBL010001126.1:0-2328 GCA_043736975.1 Polyangiaceae bacterium | reverse complement strand
TCGCGCATTTCACGACCGCATACGCGATCCTCCGTCACGAGGGCGTGCCCCTCCGAAGGGCGACTTCATGGGACGCATGTGACGCCGTGAAAGCACTGCTAGAGAACGCCGGCGGCTCCGCGTGAAGAAGGCCACGCGAGGCCGGGTAACCCAGCGCGTGATGACGCCCATCGAGACACGCGGCCCTCTTGCCGCCCTCGTGCCCCCTCCGAGGTACCCGCTCTTACGTTTTCATGGCGTCGTTGCGCCGCGCCATCGCTGGCGTGACTGCGTCGTGCCACGGCCTCCGGTGCGCGCTCTCTCTGCAAGGGCGTGGGCAAGGGGTGCGGAGCACCGCGACGCGGCGACGGCGTCGGGGGACACGCCCACGCCTCCGACTCCGACTCCGCGCTCGATGCGCTCGACGGGCGCGCCGCCTTCGTGCTCGACGCACTCGTCGCGACAAGGGCCCTGACGACGACCGGCATCGCCCGGCTCGTCGCGCCGAACGTCCTGTCGCTCACCCAATGGGATCGTCTGCTCGACTTCTTGCTGGAGCGCCGCACGTCGGCGAGCTTCTCGTGGTCGGACTGCGAGAGGTTCCACGGGTCTTTCTGCAGGGGGCAGCGGGTCTTCTTCACGCTCGATGCGTCGTCGGTGCCGGCGAGCTCGCGGACTTGCTCGCGCCGGACCTTGTCCAGGGCGTCCTGCGCGAGCCGCTGCACGTGGAAGCGATCGAAGACCACCTGGGCGTGCGGCGCGGCCTCGGCGACGGCGCTCTTGAAACAGGGCGGTCGTCGCGCGCGCCATCGCTCGACTCGCGCACCGTGACGAGGCTTTCCCGCTGCATCGTGGCGGTGGCGAGCGCCTCGGCCGGGGACAGCTCGGGCGGCGCGTTCGACGCGCCCGGGTCGTCGGGGTCACGCAGCAGCCCGCGGCGCGCAAGCCACTTCATCACGCGCGCGTAGATGCGCTCCAGGATCGAGATGATGCGCAACGCGGTGAGGGATCTCGATGCGGCCGCCCGCGCGCGCTTGCCGAGTTCACGGCGACCGTCGCTGAGCAGCAGGTGGTCGTCGACGTCTCATGCACGGCCGAAGGAGTCATCGCCGAGAGCTGCGTGGAGTGTGCGGCGATCGATCGCGTCGCCCACAACTTCCTCAACAACGCCGCGCGCTACTGCTCGAGAGCGATCTGCGCGTCGCCGTCGCGAACTCCATCTCGGCACCGCAGCGCGCCGTCCTCGTCGAGCTCCTCGCGAAAGATCCGAATGCGCTTTTCGGGACCACCGGGAGCGAACTTGCCCAACACGCGAGTGGACCTCTCACAGCCTGGCAGCGCCGGAGAGGCCGAACGCGATCGCTCCGCCGATGAAGAGCGTCGGGACCGCGAACGACGAGCCTGCAGCAAGCGGCGCCCCTGGCTGCGCTGGAGATGCCACCGAGCGCCAGTACTGCGCGAACCCCCAGAGCGCGAACGGCGCGAGGACGGCGCATGCTTCACCGTCGAACGCCCAGATCGGGTCGTGGGCCGTGACACGAGTGAGCGAGCCGTTGAGCGCGAAGTGCTCCACGTGAAGCTCAAGAAACCGCCTGCACCGAGGCCACTCGTACGCCTTCGGCGAAAACGTCGGCCTCGATCCTCGTCACCGGGGGCGTACTCGGTGCTGAGCACCAGCCCCGCGCTCGACGCGCTCGTGTGCTCCTGTAAGCCCTTTTCGTCGGCGAACGTGAGGGACGCGGCGAGCCCGGACGCGAAGAGGCGGGCGATCGTCGCGGCGCGCTCAGTCGAGTCCGAAGGTTCGACCAGAAGGTCATGTAGCCGTCACGGTGCGGCGCGCCGCGAGCTCACCGCCGGGCTCCGCGAGTCGATGTTGTACGCGTCCTTCGGATCTGACGGACCCGCCGTCGCAGGCCATCGTGGCGTGGGGGGCGGCTCGCGGCGATCACGCCGAGTGGGCGCGCCGGCCTAGCGAATCAACTCGAGCTTGAAATCCAAGACGGTTTCGATGACCTCGAAGTCGGTGTCTGCGCTGACCACCGTCGCGCCGATCGACCGCGCCGAGAGGGCGATGAGGACGTCGTTCACGAGAATGCGTTGGAGGACGCGGCCCGCTCGATCGAACACTCGCGCGTCGGGCACGGCGACTCGGCCGCCCGCTTGGTACGCACGAACGAGCTGGTCGAGGGCACGCCGCGCCGGAAGAAGGCGCGCACCGACGCCAAGTTCCATGGCGACCACCGCCGACACGTACCGCGCGAGACCTGGTCCGAGCAGCAGATCTGCGTGCAGTCCCCCGTTCAGCCAGCCGATGTACACGTTGGTGTCGAGGAGCACCTTGCGCGTCAC
>JAYTBL010001125.1:0-5964 GCA_043736975.1 Polyangiaceae bacterium | reverse complement strand
GGTCGCGGCCCCTGGCGGAGCGAGGTGGCTACGCGCGCTCGACGTGCCGGTGATCGCGCGGCTCGTCGACGGGATCGCCACCAAGCCGCGGCGGCGTGACTCGGGGCTGCGCCTCATCCCCGGGGGCTACACTGCAGAGAACGGACAGCCGCAGTTCGGCTCGACGATGATGATCGTGAAGGACGACGAGATCCACGGCATCGACGAGGCCGCGACGACGCGGAAGGGCCTCCCGATCTCGAGCCGGAGCCTCCACGACACCGCCGAGATGACCGCGCGCCCGGCGATGTCCTTCGAGCTCGAGGACGAGGACGAGGAGGCCGCGACCCGCGTGGTGCTCCCGGTGGAGCGCTCGTCGAGCGACCCGAGCCCGCTCCCGCCCTCGTCGACCCCGCTCCCGCCAACGCGCGACGCCGCGAGCGCCAGCGAACCCGAGCTCCGCCGCCGCAAGAACGCCTAGCGGCCCAATCCTTCACTTCTTCTGCGTGATGGCGAACCGCTCCGACTCTTCGCCCTCGGTGATCGACACGAAGTCGAACACGGCGGCCGGCTGCAGCGCGGAGAGCTTCAGCTCGGCTGCTTCGTCGACGATGATGAGGCTCACGCCGGCTCGGAGCGCCTACTCTCGATCGAACGGCTGGACCGAGTGATCGACCAGGTTCGGGATGGCCTTGAGGACCGGCTCCAGGATCTCGCTCGCCGTGCCGACGACCACCACCACCAGGTTGTCCGCCGAGAGGCGCGACTGCACCGCGGCGTTCGCGCTCTCGAGCGTCACCGCGCGCACGTGAGCGAGATAGCCCGTGTGGTAGTCCGTGGGGAGATCGAGCAGCTCGACCTCCAGCGCCTGCCCGAGCCGCTTGGGCGCGGTGTCGATCTCGAACGCTTGCGAGCGGATCAGGTAGTTCTTGATGAACGCGAGCTCACGCGCCGTGATGCCGTCCCGCGTGAAGTCCTCGAGCAGCTTCAGCTCCAGCGCGACGCACGGCGCGCAGTCCGCCGCCGCCGGGAAGGCGCCCATCGTGAAGGCATGGCGCTTGCGCTCGATGGAGAGCCGCGCGCTCGTGCCGTACGACCAGCCGCGCTTGCTGCGGATCTCGCGCATCATGCGCGAGGTGAACGTGCCGCCGAACACCGCGGTGGCAGCCACCAGCGGATGATGATCGGGATCGCGCGGATGGGTGCCGAGCGCGCCGATGAGGATCTGCGTCTGGGTGCGCTCCGGCTTGTCGACGAAGTAGAGGTGCCGCCCGCTCGGCGGGGTAGGGTCGGTCAGCACGGTGGGGACCTGCGCTCCTTCGGGCACGGCGCGCACCAGCACCGAGCCGAGCGTCTTCGCTTCGTCCTCCGTGATCGCGCCGGCGAAGCCGAGGACGATGTCGGACTGCACGAAGCGCTTCGTGTACGTCGCGACCACCTCGTCGCGCGTGATGGTCTCGACGCTCGCCAGCCGCCCGGCCGCGGTGCGCGCGTAAGGATGGCCCGAGAACAGCGCGCGGCGGAAGGCGAGGCCCGCGAGCGCGCGATCATTGTCGCGGGTCTCCAGCAGCTCGGCGACGGTCTCGCGCTTGAGGCGCGCGAGCTCCTCGGCGTCGAAGGTGGGCGTGCCGAGGATGCGCGCGAGCAGCTCGATGAAGGGCTGGAGGTTGCGGCGGATGACCTGCCCGTGGAGGCTGATGATCGAGGGCCCGACGTCGAACCCGAACTCGCCGCCCAGGCGATCGACGGCGCTCTCGATCTCGGGCGACGTCATTCCCTTGCAGCCGCGGCGCATCATGCGGGCGGTGATGCGCGAGAGGCCGTCCTTGCCTTCGGCATCGGCGAGCGCGCCGCTGCGCAGCGAGAGCGAGAGAGAGACCAGCGGCAGCACCGTGGAGCTCTCGACGAACCCGACCGCGCCGCCCGGCAAGGCGAAGCGTGTGCTGGTGGCGCCGTGGCTTCCGGCCGCTCGCTTCACCTTCTTGCCAGCGTCCTTCTTCGTCTCGAGCGGCGTCATTCGGCGGCCTTCGCTTCGCCCTCGGCGGGCTGCTCGCCCGCCTCCGGCAACACGTGGATGATGGTGCGTGCGTCGAGCGTGAGGTAACGCCGCGCCGCGGTGCGGATCTCACCGGCGGTGACGCGCCGGTACGCCTCAAGGCGGCGGAACGCGGCGGCGGGATCACCGAGGACGGTGTCGTTGAAGCCGATCTGCTCGGCCTTGCCGCTCGCCGTCTCGAGCGACTGGACGAGCCCGAGCTCGAGGCGCGCCTTGGCGCGAACGAGCTCCTCGTCGGTCACGACCTCGTCGCGGACCCTGGTGAGCTCGGCATCCACGCGCGCGAGGACGTCGGCGCGCGGCACGCCGGGGCGCGCCGTGAAGTACATCTCGTAGAGGCCGGGATCGCGGAAGGTCGAGACCCAGCCGCGGAGCTCGGTGCAGGCCTCACGCTTGGTCACGAGCTCCTGGTAGAGGCGCGACGCGCGACCGCCGAACAGCACCTCGTTGAGGATGGAGAGCGCCGGATGATCGGCGTCACCCAGCGCGGGGCCGTGGTAGCCGACGAGGAGCTTCTCGCTCGCGGTCGGCTTCTTGAGGGTCACCTCGCGCACGTCGAGCTGCGTCGGCTCGGGCGTGGTGTCCTCCTCGGGGATGACGGCGGAGGGGATGGCCGCGTAGGCGTCCCGGATCTTCTCGAGGACGTCCTGCTCTCGCACGTCGCCGGCGATCACGATCGTGGCGTTGTTGGGCGCGTAGTACGTCTTGTAGAAGGCGAGGCAGTCCGCGGTGTCGAACCCCTCTATATCGACCATCCAGCCGATGGTCGGCCAGTGGTAGGGGTGCTTCGTGAACGCAGTCTTGTAGAGGAGCTCGTTGGCCGTGCCCTCGACGTCGTCGTCGACGCGCATGCGGCGCTCGTTCGCGACGACCTCCTTCTCGCTCACGATCTGCGGCTCGCGCAGGACGAGCTTCGCCATGCGATTGCTCTCGAGCTTGACGGCGAGGCCGAAGCGGTCCCTGGGGAGCGACTCGTAGTAGTAGGTCCAGTCGAGCCAGGTACCGGCGTTCGACTCGGCGCCGTTCTCCTCGAGCTTGCGATCGAACTCACCGGCCTTGAGACCCTCGCTCTCGTTGAACATGAGGTGTTCGAAGAGGTGCGCGAGGCCGGTCTTCCCCGGCTTCTCGTGGCGCGAGCCGACGCGGAACCAGGTGAAGTAGCTCATGACCGGCGCGCTGCGATCGACGAGCACCAGGAGGCGCAGCCCGTTGCCGAGGCGGAAGCGATGCACGTGCGGGATCTCACCGCCGAGCGACGCGGTCCCGAGGTCGACGAAGGGCACCGATCCCTCGTAGGTCCAGCGCGCGGCGTCGCTCGTGGCCTTCTCGTTCACGCGCGCGGCGAGTGCAGCGATCTTCTGCGACATGGACCCTGACTTTCAGACCGCTTTCACGGTGCTGTCAAGCACGGCGCTCTGCGATCGGGGTAGCTCACCACTCGTGCATGTCGAGGACGCTGAACGCGCCGTTGCGCCAGATCCACGCGTTCGCGCCGGTCAGCGCGATGATCCCGACGTCACGTGCGGCAGCCTCGCTCGCCGGGCTGCCCTTCGCGTCGAGCTGGCCGACGCGAATGAGGCGCACGGGATCGCGCCCGCCAGGCACGGCGTGGAACACCGGATCGCCGCTGCCAGCGCTCACGACGCCGCCGTTGCTCGCGAGGAGCACGCCGCCGTCGTACGCGCGCGTCGAGTAGAAGGGGCGGAGCGTGCCGGCCTCGGTGAGGAAGGCCTGGTGGCTCGTGGGGAGGTTGAGCGGGCGCGGCTTGCCCTGGTCGACCTTCCACACGAGCCCCTCGCGATCGAGCACGAAGGAGATGCCGCGCCAGACGTCGAGATCGGCGAGCGTCGACTCGATGACCTGGTCCTCGGTGATGGGCTGCCACTGCGCGGAGTCGAAGCGCGCGACCGCGCCCATGCGATCGCCGCACACCAGCATCGAGACCCGGAGGCCGTTCGCCACCAGCGAGACCACCGACTCGCTGTCGTCGAGCATGGCGTCGGGCTCGAAGGGCACGAACGAGCTGCCGTCGAACTCGAGCAGCGCGCCGGCGCCCCACACCAGGACGCGCTCGCCGCCGCCGCCGATTCCGTACCACCAGGGCCGGCCGTGGGTGGGACGCTGGAGCGGGAAGCTCTGCCCGCGCCCGCCCGCGAAGCGCACGGCGTGCGTCGTGGTGAGGCCCCACATCGTACCGTCACGCGCGACGTACAGGTCGTTGAGCGGCTCGTCGACGTTGTGCGTGGTGGCGACCACGTTGTCGACGATGTGGAGGATGAGGCTCGAGGCGTTCTCGCTGGTCGAGGCGGTGCGACCGAGCACGTAGAAGTCGGCCGCGGACTCGCCGCTCGCCGCGCGGAACACGTAGCGGGTCGCCGACAGCAGCGGCACGTGCATCACCCCGCGCTGCACGAGCGGCGCCTCGCGCGAGGCGCGGCGCAGATCGCGGACGTTGTCGGCGTGGCTGGGGACGGTCACGACGTCGCTGAAGAAGTTCTCGTCACGGAAGTGGCGCAGCCAGCGGAACACGTCCTCCGCCTCGAACACGTAGATGCCGGTGCGCAGCGAGAGCGCGAGCGTGAACTCGTCGACGTTGAGGGTGAGCGAGGCCTTGCCGCTCGAATCGAAGAGGCGGGCGACGTCGGCCCGCACCGTGTAGGCGAGCTCGGTGCCGATCAGCTCGACGACCGCGTCGATGTCACCGGTCTCGAGGCGACCCACCACCGGATACTCGAAGCGGAACCCGAGCTCGTAGAGGAGGCGCTTCAGGCGCTGCGGCATCTTGGCCGCGCTCTCCACCGACTCCTCGCGCGCATCGGCGATGATGTCGAGCCACTCCCCGAAGTGCGCGGCGACGGGGTTCGACGTCCCGCTCTCCCACTCGACGATGGGCAGCTCACCCTGATGACGGACGGAGGTGACCAGGCGCTTGCCGCCGCCGGTGTCGAAGCAGATGGAGCGATCGGAGGACCGGCAGAACGGCGCGTAGCGCTTCGCCTCCTCGCCGCCGAAGTCGCTGATCTTCTTCGCCTCGTCAGCCATCTGCTGCGAGTGCAGAAAGACCTCGGGGTCGCCGATCTTGCTGGAGACGCGCATCGCGGCGACGTAGCTGGGCGGGAGCTCGGTGCCGAGCTGCTGCGCCTGCGCGGCGAGCTCCTTCATGCTGAGCGGGTCGCCGAGGCGATCCTGGTAGCCCGACTTCACGAGCACCGTTCGGATCCGCTCGAGGGCCGCGAGCGCGACGCGGGTCGGATCGACGTTGCTGCGCGGCTTGGTGCTCCGCGTCACGCGTTTCTTGAGTGGCGTCTTCCTCACGACCAAGGCCCGAGCTCCCGGCAAGCAGGCTATCCCAGGTCGAGGCCAGCGGGCGAATCAGTGAGTGATGGTCTCGCGCCCGGGGGACGCCGGACGCCCGAGAGGCTACTGATCGACCTTCAGGATGGCGAGGAAGGCCTTCTGCGGGATCTCGACGTTTCCTACCTGCTTCATGCGCTTCTTGCCCTCCTTCTGCTTCTCGAGGAGCTTGCGCTTACGCGAAATGTCGCCGCCGTAGCACTTGGCGGTGACATCCTTGCGGAGGGCGCGCACCGTCTCGCGCGCGATGATCTTGCCGCCGATGGCCGCCTGGATGGCGACCTCGTATTGCTGCTGGGGGACGAACTCCTTCAGCTTCTCGGTCAGCGCGCGGCCGCGATTGAAGGCGCGGTCCCGGTGGACGATGATCGACAGCGCGTCGAGCGGCTCGCCGTTCACCAGGACGTCGACCTTCACCAGGTTGCCCGCCTTGTAGGAGGTGACCTCGTAATCCATCGAGGCGTAGCCGCGGGTCACGCTCTTCAGCTTGTCGTGGAAGTCGAAGAGGACCTCCGCGAAAGGGATGTCATAGACGATGATGTAGCGATCGGCGCTGGGGCAGGTCATGTCGAGCT
>JAYTBL010001124.1:0-5967 GCA_043736975.1 Polyangiaceae bacterium | reverse complement strand
GGTACCGCAGCCGTCGCTCGAGGCGAACGTGATGGCGTACTTCACGTCAGCGCCGCAGCTCGGCGCTGCAGATGCGACCGGCACCTGGCACGCAGCATCGGAGAACAAGCCTCCCTGGGAGGCGGTCAGGGTCGCGGGGAGGCAGCGAAAGCGTCCGCGCTCGGCGGGTCGGAAGGTGCAGTCCTCGTTGCGCATCGAATCGTAGAAGCCTGCGAGCTCGCGCGCGCCGCCCGCCGTGATGAGCTTCGCGCGGAGGCGCGTGCCGCTCGCGATCGCCGTGACCGCGGCCGCCCCGCCCTGGTCGGCCGCAGCGGCCTCGTCAGCCTTCGACGAGCAACCCGACGCGATCGCGAGGGCCGAAAAAACGAGGACCGAGGTGGTGATCAGCGCGCGCACGCCCAGCATCCTGCATGCTGCGCGCCACCCCGAACTACACTGGAAATGTAGCGCTGCCGAGCTCCGAACCAGGACACCCGAGCCCCTCGTGGCACACTTCGCTCAGCCCTCAGCGAGCGCCGTCGTCACCGGATCGGGCGCGGCTGGTGCACGAGACCCCGCGCCGTCAGCAACCAGCCTCCAAAGCGTAGCGGTGCGCGGGCGGAGGAGGGGAGCGGGCCTCCTCCGGCCGCGTAGGGAGCAGCGGTAACGTCAGCCCGCAGCGATACGGTAGCGGCACCGCCTGGGGACCCGCACGAGATCGTGGACCGTGAGAAAGGGTTCGTAGCCACCACCGTCAGTCCCCCCGCTCGAGCGGGGCGGCGGTGCACGGATCACCCCCCGCGCGCAGCGAGACAGCGGACCGCGGCCGGAGGAGGCCCGCTCCCTTCCGCAGCCCCCCGACCTCGGAGCGCAGCTAGCGACCGCCGCGCGGGCGGGGAATGTCGAGGTCGATCATCCAGGTCTGGAGAGTGCGGCGCGTGATGCCGAGGAGCTCGGCGGCGCGCGTCTGGTTCCAGACCGTCTTCTCCAGCGCGTCGATCGCGCGCGCCCGGCGCTCGGCGCGCTCCGCCGTCATGCCCGCCGGCACCGCGCCGGAGGCAGCGCTCGGCGCAGGCGCGGGCGGCAGAGGACCGCGGTCTGCCGCCTCGATGGTGCCCATGCGCAGGCCCGCCGCCGTGAGGACGCCGTCGCGACAGAACAGCACGCTGCGCATGATCACGTTTCGGAGCTCGCGCACGTTGCCGGCCCAGGGGTGCGCGCGCAGGCGGGCCGCGGCGTCGGCCGCGAGCGTCGGGGTCGCCTGGCCGGACGCCGCGCCCGCCTCGACCATGAAGGCCTCGGCGAGAGGGATGATCTCCGCGGCGCGCTCGCGCAGCGGCGGAATGCGGATCGCCACGCCGTCGAGGCGGAAGAAGAGATCCTCGCGAAACTTCCCTTCCCTCACGAGCACCGCGAGATCGCGATGGGTAGCCGCGACGAAGCGCACGTCCACCGAGCGCGGCTTGACGGCGCCCACGCGCGTGACCTCGCCGCTCTCCAGCACGCGCAGCAGCTTGGCCTGCGTGGTGAGCGGGAGCTCGCCGACCTCATCGAGGAAGAGGGTTCCTCCCGAGGCGGCCTCGAGCAGACCGGCCTTTGCGTGCGTCGCGCCGGTGAAGGCGCCGCGCTCGTGACCGAAGAGCTCAGCCTCGAGCAGGGACTCGACGAGCGCCGCGCAGTTCACGCGCACCAGCGAGGACGACGCGCGCGTCGAGAGCTCGTGGATGCGCCGCGCGAAGAGCTCCTTGCCGACGCCGGTCTCACCCAGCAGAAGGATGCTGAGCGTGCTCGCCGCCGCGACGCGCACGGTGTCGTGCACCTCGAGCATGACGGGATCGGCGATGACCATGTCGGCGGCGGGCTTCGCCACTACCGCCTCTTCGCCGCCGCGCTGGGTGATGAGGACGCTGCCGAGCTCGACGAGCGTGCCGACGCCGAAGCCCATCGGCTTGGAGGCGGCGAGCCGCACCCCGCCCACGAACGTCCCGTTCGCGCTGCCGAGGTCCTCGATGCGCAGCTGCTCGCCGATCTCCACCGCCGCGTGCTTGCGCGAGATCGACGGGTGGTCGAGCACGACGTCACAATCGTCGCCGCGGCCGAGCACGAGCCTGCCGGCGTCGGGCAGCTCGATGACCGTGACCTGACCATCGACGCTCGCGAGCAGGACCCGCTCGCCCGCACCGACCCTGGCAACGAGCTCCGTCGGCAACTCTTTCGACGACACGCGTCGACGCTATCGGCGGTTCGAGGGCGCGTCCAGCGCTAGCGAGTCCTGGGCGGGCGCCGCGGCTGGAGCGTCTCGTCCATCTCGACGTCGATCGAGCCCGCCCCTGGCACGTTCGTGAGGAGCGGGGCCGCCAGGGGGGAGGTGCCGAAGATCGAGGGCGGACCGCTCTGGTGGGTGGCGAGGTCCCAGTCGCTACCGGAGGCCACGGGGGCCGGGTGCGGCGCGCCACCCTCGGTGGTCGGCACGTCCCACTCGTCGATGGTCGACGCGTGCGCGGGCGGCGAGGCGGGCGTGGCGAGACGCTGCTTCAGCGCGTCGATGCCGGCTGTGGGCAGGGCCTCGGGCACCGACTCCTGGCGGAGCGCCGCGAGGAACGCGGCCGCATCGGCGTGGCGGCGGTTCGGATTCGAGGCGAGCGCGATGTCGGTGGCGCGCGCGAGCGGCGGCGCGACGTGTGGCGCGACCTGCCGGATCGGCGGCGCCTGCTTGAACGCGATGGCCTGGCACAGCTGGTCGATGGGGAGCCCCTGGAACGGGCGCCGCCCCGCGAGCATCTCGTAGAGCACTACGCCGCACGCGTAGACATCGGTGCGCGCATCGAAGTCGCGCAGGCCGCGAAGCTGCTCGGGCGCCATGTACTCCGGCGTCCCGACCACCAGCCCCGCGTGCGTGAGCGCCTCGTGGGGGTCGGCTTGGTTCGTGACGCCCGTGAGGTAAGCGGTGCCGAAATCGAGGAGCTTGAGGAGATGCCGGCCCAGCCCGAGATCCACGAGGAAGACGTTCGCGGGCTTGAGGTCCCGGTGCACGATGCCGAGGCGGTGCGCGGCGTGCAGCCCGAGCAGCATCTGCTCCGTGAACCCCACCGCGACCTCGATGGGCAGCTGCTTCTCGCGATCGAGCCGGTCGGCGAGCGTCTCGCCGGTGAGGTGCTCCATCACGAGGAACGGGAGTCCGTTGTCGAGGCGCCCGACGTCCGAGACGGCGCACACATTCGGATGATTGATGACCGCCGAGACGCGTCCCTCGCGCTCGAGCCGCTGCACCGCCTCGTGAGAGCTCGCGGCCGACGCATTCAGCACCTTGATGGCGACCGCGCGGCCGAGCTTCTGATCGTCCGCGACGTAGACGCGCGCCGACGCGCCATGACCGAGCTCGCGGCGTATGGTGTACCGACCAGCGAGCGGCGGTCCGAACATCCGACCAGGATAGCAAACCCCTGGAGGTCAGGGCTGGATGCACTGAATCTTGAAGTGCTTGCGGCCGCTGTCGTCGATCGAGAACGGCGGATCGCACGGGTCCTGCGGCGGCTTCGGGGCTGCGGTCGACGCGGGCGGAGATGTGGGCGGGCGACGCCGCGTGCCCTTCGGAGGCGGCGCCTCGGCCGATCGGGGCGTCGCCGGCGCCACCGCCGGGGGGGGCTCGAGCATCGGGACCGGGACAGGATCGGCGGGCAGCGGCGCGAGCGACGAGGCCGGCGGAGGCGGAGGCGCAGGAGCGGCGCGCGCGCGCCGCGCATCGAGGCCGCGCAGCGCCACGAGCCCGCCGATCGCGACCGCGAGGAGCACGACCAGCGCGCGCATCGCCCACGGCCTCGCCGCCGGGGGCTTCGGCGCCTCCGCGACGGTGCTCGAGCTGTTCGAAGACCCGGTGGCGAGGCTGTCGCGCCGCCCCGTCGGCGGCGTCAGCTCGGCCGACGCTCGCGGCTGCATGCTGTCGATGCTCTGCACCGCGGAGGCTCGCTCCGCGAGCGAGGCGGCCGCACGGGAGCGGACCCAGGCCGCGACCTCCGCCGAGGACGCGAGCCGCGTCGAGGCCTCCAGCGCCTGCGCCATCGCGAGGGCGGTCGGATACCGATCGGCGGGATCGCGCGAGAGCCCGCGCATGATCACGTCCTCGAGGGGGCCGATGTGACCGAGCACCGTGCTCGGCTTCGGGATGTTGCCCGCGAGGACCTGGCCCCACAGGCCGATCTCGGTGTCGGCGCGGAAGAGCCGGCGCGCGCAGAGCGACTCCCAGAGCGTGACCGCGACCGCGTACACGTCGCTTGCCACCGAGGCCGGATGCAGGTGCAGGATCTCGGGCGCCATGTACGGCACCTTGCCCTTCACCTGGCCTTCGCGCGTGCCGCTCGCGCTCCCGGTGGCCTTCGCGATGCCGAAGTCGAGGAGGCGCGCGACGCCGTCCGATCCGACGATGATGTTCTGGGGCGAGACGTCGCGGTGGATGATGCTGAGCGGGTTCCCGGCCGCATCCGTGGTGTCGTGCGCGGCGTGGAGGCCGAGGAGCACGCCGTGCGCGATGCTCACCGCGACGTCGCGCGGGCACTTCTCGCTGGCCTTCGCGCACGCCTGGAGGAGGCGTGCGAGCGTCTCGCCGTGCACGTACTCCATGACGAGCAAGAGCTCGTGATCGACCGCGACGACGTCGATGACCGCCACCACGTTCGCGTGCCGGATGCGCTCGCTGAGGCGCGCCTCCTCGAGGAGCAGCGAGACGAACTCGGGATCGCGCGCGAACTGCTCGTGCAGGCGCTTGATGGCGACCGACTTCGCGAAGCCAGCCGAGCCGATGGAGCGACCGAGGTGGACCGTGGCCATGCCGCCGGACGCGAGCTCGCCGTGGAGCTCGTAACGGCCCACCACCCGCGGCTCCGTTCCGACGGACATCCTCCCCAGGATAGCACGGCGTCTTCCGCTCAGAACGTGAGCGCGAAGGAGCCGGGAGCGCCCGCCGAGACCGCGGGCTGCGTGGTCGTCGTGGGCTGGAGGAGGTAGACGGTGACCGCGCCCACGGCGGCAACGATGCCCACGATCCCCGAGATGCGCGCGATGGTCAGTGGCGAGCGTGCGTCGTCGATCTGCTCGGAGGAGCAGTACGGCGAACAGGTGTCGCGGAGGTCGCCGACCTTGCTCAGGCCTCGAGCCCAGAAGTAAGCAAAGCCGCCGCCGCCCGCGAGCGCGACGCCCCCCAGCACCCACGAGAGCGCGGGCACGGTGCGCGCGCGCGGCACGGTGATGGGCCCGGAGCCGGCGCGCGGCGCCGGCGGTTCGTGCGAGCGCAGGACCAACTTCACGACGCGCTCGCGCTCGCGCTCCCGCACCACGATGCGCTCCTCCAGCGGGTCGACCTTCTTGCCGGTGGCGCGCAGCACGTGCGGGCCGGGATCGAGCGTGAACGCGCGCCCCACGCCTGCGGCGGGTAGGCGAACGCCGTCGAGCGAGACCTCGGGCGCGAGGACGTCCTTGCCGTTGGAGTCGGCGACGGACACGACGAGCGAGGGGATGCGTGTGTCGACCTCGGCGAGCCAGCGCAGGCACTCGCGGCGGACCACCGCAGGGCATGCGTCGCCGCCGCAGGCGACGAACTCGGCGCGGCTGGCGACGAGCTGCCCCTCGTCCCGCTTCGCCTGGCCGCGCTCGGTGGCGGCGACGCACTCCGCGGGTGTCTTCACGGGCGGCGGCGGAGCCTGCGCCGCAGCGTCCCGCGCGAGGCCCGCGCACGCGAGGACGGCGAGGACGGCGAGGGCACAGGCAGCCGCAGAGAGCCTCACCCGACGAGATTACCGCGCCGACCGCGGATCCGGCCGAAACGTTGTAGGCTGAGGAGACGAATGCGCGCGCAGGTCCTCCGCATGTCCGCTCTCGCGCTGGGCGCGGTGGGCCTCGCGAAGCTGCTGATCAGCTGCGTCGATCTCGACTCGCTCGGCAACGGCGCGCGTCCCGACGACGGCGGCCTGCCCGACGTCGTCGACGGCAGCGCGC
>JAYTBL010001123.1:0-13510 GCA_043736975.1 Polyangiaceae bacterium | reverse complement strand
GACCTCACCGACCCGGCCCCCGCGACGACGTTCGCTCACCTCGACGGCACCACGGTTCTCAGCCGTGACCTCGCGGCGCTCGGCATCTACCCGGCCGTCGATCCGCTCGACTCGACGTCGACGCTGCTCGATCCGGGGGTCATCGGACAGGAGCACTACGACATCGCTCGTAAGGTCCAGTCGACGCTCCAGAAGTACAAGGACCTCCAGGACATCATCGCGATCCTCGGCATGGACGAGCTCAGCGAAGAGGACAAGCTCACGGTCTCGCGCTCGCGCAAGATCCAGCGCTTCCTCTCGCAACCGTTCTTCGTCGCCGCGCAGTTCACCGGCGCCCCCGGCAAGTACGTCACCCTCAAGGAGACGATCGCCAGCTTCAAGGAGATCCTCGCCGGCAAGTACGACGATGACGCCTTGTATCCCGAGCAGGCGTTCTACCTCGTCGGCAACATCGACGAGATGAAGGCCAAGGCCGCCGACCTCACGAAGAAGAAGAAGTAAGGGCGCATGGCTGAAGGCAAGATTGATCTCGAGATCGTCACGCCCAAGGGCAAGGCGCTCTCGGCGAGCGTCGACGAGGTCACGGCGCCGAGCGTCCAGGGCGAGTTCGGCGTGCTGCCCGGCCACTTGCCGGTCGTCGCCGCGCTCCGCACCGGCATCGTCACCTACCGCCAGGGAGCAGAGTCGAAGCGCGTCGCGGTCGGCTCCGGCTTCGCCGAGGCAGGCCAGAACAAGCTGCTCATCCTCGCCGAGGACTACGCGGAACGTCAGAACATCGATCCCGTGCTGGTCCGCAAGGAGCTCGCGGAGATCCAGGCCAAGATCGAGAAGGTCCTCGCGATCGTCGAGACCACGACCGAGAGCGACAGCGAGAAGAAGCACCTCATCGATCGCGAGAACTGGCTCGCGGCGCAGCTCGAGCTGCACGGCGACGCGCCAGCGGCGACGATGCGTCCGTTCGAGGAGTGGGGTCCGCCCCCTCCGCCCATCGTCGAGGAAGAGGATGGCAAGCCGTCCGCTCCCTGAGCCCTGGGTGACGTGAAAGATCGGGTCCAGAGCTTGGCCTCGCTGCTGCTCGGCGCCGCGACCGTGCTCCTCGTCGGTTGGCTGACCTTCGATCAGCTGAGCCACCCGCGCGCGCGCGCCGAGGCCGACGCCGGCGCGCCCGTCGCGCCCGTCGCGCCCGTCGCGATCGTCGACGCGGCCGCCCCGCTCGCGAGCGCAACCCTGATGCCGACGAGTGACGGCGGCCCGATCACCTTCGACCCCGGCGGCGATGGCGGGCTCATCTTCAACACCATCCTCGGCGACGCAGGGGCGATGCCCTCGGGGGCACCACGCACGTTGAAGCTCGGCGTCGTGCTCGTGCAGTTCACGGGGGCCGAAGGCGCCACGAGCACGGCGCGCGCGAAGCCCGACGCGTTCAAGCACGCGCAAGAGCTCGCCGAGAAGGCGCGCGCCGACTGGAAAGCCGCCGTGAAGGCGGGCGACGTCGGCTCCGCGGAGGACATCGGTCGCATCCCGCGCGGCGTCCTCGAGCACCCGACCGAGCTGGCGGTGTTCAGCCTTGCCGCAGGTGACGTGAGCGAGCCGCTCGAGACGCCCCGCGGATACTGGGTCGTCAAGCGCCTCGAATAGTGTAAAAACGTGGGTCCAACATGTCCACGATCGACATCACGCGAAACCACACGCTGCCTATCGAAGACGCCAAGAAGAAGGCCGAAGAGCTCGCGAAGGGGATGGCTGACAAGTTCGGCATCTCTTGGAAGTGGGAAGGCGACAGCATCCAGTTCGACGCCCCGAGCGGCGCCGCGAAGGGCACCAAGGGTCAGGTCGCGGTCACGGACAAGACGGTGCGCGTCGCCATCGACCTGCCCTTCATGCTCCGCGTGCTGAAGGGCACGATCGAGAACAAGGTCAACGAGAAGCTCGACGCGCTCGTCTAAGGCTTTTTTCCCCTTGGAACTGCGTGCTGCGGTATCTTCCAGGCTCCTGGAATGGCCGACGAGCCGAACGAAGTAGAGGGGACCGACGGCAGCGACGAGAGTCGCGCCGCGTCTCTTGACGCCGACGTCGAGATCGAGACGCTCTCGGTCTCGCCCGATGCCGATCCGGACGCTCCGCCCGAGATCGTCATCCCGCCGCCGCCGGGCGTGATCTCCGGCGCGTCGCAGCTCCCGCCGGCACCCATCGAGACGATCGAGGCCATCGCTGCGGCGGTGGGACGCCTGCGCGACGAGGTCGAGGCCACGAGCGATCGCGCCCGCAAGGCGCGCCTCCTCGACGAGGCCGGTGAGATCCAGGAGCGCGGCGGCGACGAGCCCGGCGCCGCGCGTGACTACCTCGCCGCCTACAACGCGGACACGAGCTTCCGCGAGCCGCTCGAAGGCCTGGTACGGCTCCTCGAGCGCCGGCGCTCGCTCGCAAACCTCGGCAAGCTCGTCGAGGCGCTCGTCGCCTCCGCGAGCACCCCCGAGGAGCGCGCGCGCGCGCTCACCGAGCGCGCCATCTTCTTCGAGGACGTGCAGACCGATCTCGAGGGCGCGCGGGGCGCGGCCCGCGAGGCCACCGAAACCGGCGCCGTCGCTGCCGACCTCGGCGCGGCCTGGCTCACCCTCGAGCTCGTCGCCGCCAAGCTCGGCGATGCCGCGCTGCGCGAGGAGGCGCTCGCCGGGCGCGCGCAGCTCACCAGCGATCCCACGTGGAAGGGCCTGCTGCTCACCGACGTGGCGAGCCTCGCCGCGAGCGCAGGGGAGATCGATCGCGCGCTCGAGATCGCCGGGCGCGCCCGCGACGAAGGCGCGGCGGCGACCTGGGCGGCGACCAGCACGATCGAGCGCATCGCGCGCTCCGAGCCCGGGCTCGCCGGCGGAGACGAGGCGCGCGATCGCGCCCGCGTGCACGCCGAGGCGCTCGAGGCGCGCGCCGAGATGGTGCGCGCGTCGATGACCGACGGCGCGCGCGCCGACGAGCTCGGGATCCCGCGGTACGTTCGCACCATCGAGCACGCCGCCGACCTCCTGCTCCGCGCCGCCGAGGCGCGCCGCCTCGCGAGCGAGCTCGCTTCCGCGACCCAGAACCTGGATCGCGCGCTCGAGTTCCTCGTCGAAGCCCGCCCGCGCCGCGAGGACGAGCCGACCGCCGGGGGCGCCCCGAGCGAGGTGGCCGCGGCCATCGAGCGCGTGGTGCTGAACGCGCGCATTCGCCTCGCCGAGAGCGCCGGCGACACGAAGCTCGCCGCCGAGCTGTCGACGCGGCGGATGGTGGGCGAGACCGACGGCGGCGTCGTGGCCTCGCTCGCGCTGCGCGTCGCCGAGCATGCCGCGAGCGAGGGCGACCTCACGAGCGCGCTCGCGGCGCTCACTCAAGCCACCGAGCGTGATCCCGTATGCGCACCGGCGCGCGCGCTCAAGATCGACATCCTCGATGCGGGCGCCGACCCCGCGCGCTTCGCCGAGGAGCTCGAGGAGCTCTCGAAGCACTACGGCACGGGCGAGGCCCAGGGCCGCGCGCTCCTGCTCGCGTCGTACGTATGGGCGGCGCGCGCGAACGACGCAGGCCGCGCGCGCGAGGCGCTCGGCCAGGCCGAGGCCTGCGGCGTGCCGAAGGAGACGGTGGCTCGCCTGGGGCGCAGCCTCGCGAGCCTCCGCGACGACGAGGCCTGGTACGAGACGGCCACGCGCAACCTCATCGAGTGCAAGCCGACCGGCGAGATGCCGCTGCTCTGGATCGAGCTTGCCCGCATGCGAATCGCCGCCGGCGACGAGGCCGGCGCCGCCAAGGCCACCGGACAGCTCCGCGATCTCGAGGACGGCGCGTGGCTCGGCCGCGTGCTCGACGGCCTGGGCGGCAACGGCGCCGCGGTCGACGCCGACCTCGACGAGGAGGCGAGCGCCACCAGCCGCAAGCAGCGCAGCGCGCGCGCGCGCCAGGCGCTCGAGGAGCTGGCGGCGAGCGTCACGGACCCCGATCTGCGCACGAGCCTCGCGCTCGCTTCGGCGATGCGCGCGCACGCCGCTGGCGACCGCGATGCGACGGTGGCCAGCCTGCGCGCGCTCGCGGGTGAGAACGCCGCGGACCCCCTGATCGCGGCCTACCTCGGCGATCTGCTGCGCGCTTCCGGCGACCGCGCCGGCGCCGCCCACCTCGCGCGCGGCCTCGCCGAGGCGCACGAGGACGACCCCGAGCTGCGGAGCGCGCGCTTCCTCGAAGGCGGGCTCGAGCTGTGGAGGCTCGGGGACCGCGCGGGCGGGCTCGCCGCGTTCGAGGCCGCCGCCACCGCCGCGCCCGACGCCGTGCAGCCGGTGCTCGCGTGGGCTTCGCGCGGCGTGGAGGTCGACGCGCTCGAGGGACGTCGGCGCGCCATCGATCTCAGCGGCGGCGACGCCAGCATCGCGCTCGAACGCTTCGCGCTCGAGGCGACGATGGGCGACCCCGACGACGCCGACAGCGCGCTCTCCGCGGTCGACATCGCCTCCAGCGCCTCGCTGCGCCTCGCGGGCGCGCTCGCGCGCATCGTCTGGCCGAAGGGCGCAGCCGACCCCGACGCCCTCAGCGAGGCGCTCGCCACGCTGTCGGCCTCGGGCGACGGCACCGAGGCCGCGAGCACGAGGTCCATTGCCGCTGCCGAACGGCTGCGTATCGCCCGCGAGGACGACGGGAACGCGACCGCAGACGACGTCTCGACCGCCGCACAGGGCTGGCTCGCGGTGGGCGGCGGCGCGGCCGCCGCGCTCGAATGGCTGGCTGCGACGATGGCCGGTGGGGACGTCGCGAAGGAGGTCCCGGCGCGCCGCGCCCTCGCCGAGCTCCTCTCCGACGAGGCGCGCGAG
Organism: Polyangiaceae bacterium; assembly: GCA_043736975.1. Classification (GTDB taxonomy): domain Bacteria; phylum Myxococcota_A; class Polyangia; order Polyangiales; family Polyangiaceae; genus Labilithrix. The sequence continues at coordinate 8,678 of JAYTBL010001123.1, read as the reverse complement.
TCGATGCAGGCCAGCGCCACGCTCCTCGAGTCGGTCGCGCTGCCCCACGAGGTCCTGCCGCTCGTCAACGGCTCCTCGCACGCCGCCCGGCTCGCGAACCTCGAGCTCGCGCCTCCGGGCTGCGATCCGCGCCGCCGCGCCTCGGCCCTCGCCGAGCTCGACGGCGCGCTCGGCGAGGACGGCGAGATGGACGGGCTCGCGCTCGCCGGCTGGTCCGCGCTCGCCGCGGGCGACGCCGCCGCCGCGCTCGACGTGTTCCGCACCGTGACCACCGCGCGCCCCGACGACCTCCAGTCGTGGGAGGGCATGCGCGCCGCAGGCGAGCAGCTCGTCGATCGCGAAGCGTATGCCGTCTCGTGTGAACAGCTCGGCGCGCGCTCGTCGAGCCCCACGCGCGGCGCGGCCTTCTGGGAGCAAGCGGCGCTGTCCTGGTCGAAGCTCGGGGAGGCGTTCGACGTCCGCGTCGAGGCCGCCCTCGACGCCAGCTTCGCGCGTGACTCGTCGCGCACCACCTCCTTCGATCGGCTCTTCCGCCGCGTGCGCGAGCGCAAGGACTCGGACAAGCTCCTCGATCTCGTGGGACGGCGCCTCGAGTACACCGACGACGCGGCCGAGATCGCGAAGCTCTACTGGGAGATGGCGCGCGTGCTCCGCGAAAAGGGCGATCCCGACGCGGCGCTCGAGGCGCTCGATCACGTGGTGATGTTCGACGAGAACCATGTCGGTGCGCTCGCGCTCACCGGCGAGATCTTCATCCGGCGCGGGATGTTCGCGGAGGCCGCCGAGAAGCTCGCTCGCCTCTCCACGGTGCAGGCCGCGCCCGCGAAGAATCGCGTGACCGCCGGGGTGGCCGCCGTCGACCTCTACGAGAACAAGCTCGGGCGCCACGATCTCGCGCTGCAGGTGCTGCTCGCGCTGCATGCGGCGAAGCTCACCACCCTCCCCGTTCGCGAGCGGCTCGCGCGCGCTGCGGCCCGCACCGGCTCGTGGCAGGAGGCGACGCGCATCCTCGAGGAGCTGATGCACGAGCGGCCGGAGCGCGAGGGCCGCGTCGAGGCCGCGCGCCTCGCGCTCGCCATCTACCGCGATCGCATGCACGCCCCGCAGGGCGCGCTCGCCGCGGTGACGAAGCTCCTCGACGAGGTACCGGGCGACGGCGAGGCCCTCGATCTCGCGGTCGCGCTCGAGCCGCAGGCGCCAGGGCGGCGCGCGCTCCTCGAGAAGGGCCGTGACGCGCTCCTCATGACGCTGCACGAGCAACCCGCGAACCTCGATGTGCAGCGGCGCCTCGCGCGCATCGCGCACTCCATCGCCGACGGCAGCCTCGAGCAGTCCGCGCTCTCCTGCGCGGTGGCCCTGGGCGGGCCCGACGGCTCGAGCGAGCAGATGGTCGTCATGCTCGGGAGCAAGAAGGCCCGCGTCCCGCAGGTCGCGCTCAGCGAGCCGATGCTGCGACAGATCATGGCGCCCGGCGACGACGGGCCCGTCGCCGAGCTCTTCGCGGTGCTCGGACCCACGCTCGCCGAGGCGCTCGGTCCGCAGCTCGTCGCGCTCGGCGTGCACCCGAAGAAGGACCGCATCGATCCCCGCGCGGGGATCTCGCTCCGCGCCGAGATCGCCACCTGGGCTGGCGCGTTCGGCATCCCGTCGTTCGATCTCTACGTCGGCGGCAAGGACCCCGCGGGGGTGCAGGGCATCCCCGGCGAGACGCCGGCGATCGTGGTGGGTTCGCAGGTCAACGCACCGCTCTCGCCCACCACGCGCGGACGCGTCGCGCGTGAGCTGCTGGCCATCGTGCGCGGCACCACCGTCACGCGCTGGCGTGACGACACCACCATCGCCGCCATCGTGGTCGCCGCCTGCAACATCGCCAAGGTCCCCTTCGACCACCCGCCGTTCGCGGTGCTCGCAGAGGTCGAGCGCCTCGTCGGCAAGGCGGTGAGCCGGAAGACGAAGCAGCTGCTGCCGCCGCTATGCAAGGCGGTCGTGGGCAGCGGGCAGGACGCTCGCCAGTGGGCGGCGCGCGCGCGAGCCTCGCAAGGGCGCGTCGCGGCGCTCGCCTCGGGCGACGTCTCGGTGGTGCTGGCCGACGTCTTCGGCGAGCCGGTCGAGCGCATCGGCGGTCTCGCCCGTGATGATCTGCGTTCGCACGAGCTCCTGCGGTTCGTGCTCTCCCGCCCCTATTTCGATCTCCGACGCGCCCTCGGGCTCGAGGGCTGACGATGAGCGACGACGGAAAGCAGCTCGACGACCTCGGTGATCTCGACTGGGATTCGGCCCTCGACGAGTGGGAAAAGAACACGTTCGTCCCCCAGGTCGCGCACGACGCCGAGACGAACCGCGCCGCAGAGCCGAAGCCGCAGGAGCGGCCTTCGGCCCGTGGCCCGGCCGCCGGGGCCTCGCAGGGATCCCTGAAGGACGTCTCCAGTGAAGGCACCGTCATCGCGCCGGTTCCACGCGAGCTGCGCGCCGAGCCGCGGCGCATCCAGTCGTCGATCCCACCGCTCGTCGCGCCGCCTCCGCAGCGCGGATCGGGCGCGGCGGGCGCGCCGACGGGACGGGCGGCGGCCCGCGGGGCCGCGGCGCGCGGCGGGCTCGGACAGCTCTTCTCGAAGGGGCCGTCGCAGCGGCCGCCCGCGCCCACGCCGCCGCCACGGACGTCCTCCGAGAAGGCACGCGTCGCGCCGCAGCTTGCTGACATCTTCGACGTCGAGCGCACCGCGGTGGACCCCGGCTCGCGCGAGGCGAGGCCGCCGGTCAGCGGGCGTGGCCTGCCCAGCGTCACGCGGCAGATCGCGCGGCCCCCCGCCCTGCCAGCCGAGGCCTTCACCGAAGAGCAGCAGGACCAGCAGCGTGCCGACGAAGAAGAGGAGGCGGCGCCCACGCTCGTCGGTCGCTCCCTGCAGGACGCCGAGCGGAGCTCGCAGCGGCCCCCCGAGACCACCGAGGCCCGGAGCATCGGCGACGCCGTCACCGTCGCCACGCGCGACCTCGAAGGTGCAGCGGAGGCGGCAGGCTACGACAGCAGCGCCACCGTCGTCGCGGACCGCGCCGAGATGGAATCCATCTCCGATGCCGACACCGCGACGCGCCATCCTGGTGAGGTCGAGGAGCGCTCGCCTGCGGACGACGAGGCCCCGACGTTCATGCGGGCGTCCGCCTCCATGGCGCCCGCCGAGCCGCAGGAGCCCGACGCCCCGGTCGCCGCGCGCGCGTCAGCGCCAGCGGGGCCGGCGGAGTTCTCGGGTGAGGAGCCGGTCTCGCGCTGGCTCGACGGCCACACCACCACGCAGTTCCGGCAGCGCGCCGCGTGGCTCGAGGAGGAGGCCCGGGCCATCGTCGATCCCGTCGAGCAGTCCCGCGCGCTCCTCGGGGTGAGCGAGCTGCTCGCGCTCGTCGGTGACGAGACGGAGGCGCTCGCGCTCGCGAGCGAGGCCCGCGATCTCGCGCCGAGCGTGGCGCTCGCGTGGCGGCAGGCCCGCCAGCTGTTGCCGCGCGACGCCGCGTTCGAGACGCGCGCCGAGGCGTTCGACAGCGAGGCCGCGCAATCCCCGACCCCCGCGGCGCGCGCCCACGCGATGCTCATGGCGGCGGATGTGCTGCGTGCCAACGGCGATGGCGACGGCGCCATGCAGCGCTGGAGCAGCGCCTCGAAGCTCGACCCCGCGGACGTGCGGGCGCCCGCCGCTCGCGCCGCCCTCGCGCTCTCGCTCAACAAGCACAGCGGCGCCGGCAGCGATCTCGCGGAGAACTCGGAGCTCACCGCGCTCGATCGCGCGATGGGCATCGTCCTCAAGCTGCGCGGGGCGCCGCGCGCCGGCACCGAAGTGGAGTCGATGCCCATCAACGACGCGCTCCGGCGGGCGCGCGCCGCGCTCCTCGCCTCCGAGGTGGTGGGGGCCGCGCAGGCCATCGCCGAGGTCGCCGCGGAGCCGGCGCTCGCCAAGGCCGCGCTGTGGCTGTCGGCCGCGTTCGGCGCGACGCACATCGCCGGCCGGCGGGCGTCGGCGAAGGCGCTGAAGATTCTCGCGAACGACGGCGAGCCGCTCGCGCGGCGCCAGCTCGCGGCGCGCGGCATCGAGCTCGGCGACCCCGATCTCGTGACCGCCGCGCTCGCCGGCGAGGGTGAGATCCCGATCGAGCCTGCCGAGCGCGCCACGCTGCTCGCGCTCGCGGGACAGGATCCGTCGAGCGCGCTCGAGCCCATCGCCGACCGCGACGACTACGCGCCGCTCGTCGACGCGCTCTCCTCGCTGCGCGTCGCCGACACCGAGCAGGGCGCGATCGCGCGCGCGCGACGCGCCGCGGGCCGCGAGGAGAACCGCGCGCTCGGCGCCCTCGGCCGGCTGCTCGCCGCGCGGCCGTCGGCGGCCGCCCTCGATCTCGCGGTCTCCGCCGTGCCCGAGCCGCGCGGTCCGGCCGCCGCGGGTGTCGCGCTCGAGATCGCCGTCACCACCGGGCGCTGGGACGAGGTCAGCGTCGCGCTCTCGGCGCTGCCGAGCAGCGACGACTCGAGCGCCGGCGCCCAGCGCCACATCGCCGCGGCGCTGGTCGCCGAGCGCGCAGGCAACCGCGAGAATGCCAAGCGAGCATGGCACGAGGCGCTCGATGCGGGCGCGGCGCACGAATCGGTGGTCCGCGCGGTCGCTGGCCTCGACCCCGACCTCGACCTCGCGGCCACGCTCCTCCAGGTGGCCGATGCGCTCCCCGAGGGTGCGGCGAGCTCGGTGCTCCGCCTCGAGGCGCTCGCCCGGCGCGAGAGCGGCAGCAGCAAGCCCGATGACGACCAGCAGGCGGAGATCCTCGAGAGCGTGCACCGCGGCGCGCCCACGCTCGGCATCGGCGCGTTCCTCGCAGAGCGCGTCGGCCGGCGCAAGGGCGACGTCGACGAGGTGCTCCGCTGGATCCAGGAGCGACGGACCTACGCGAACGACACGCTCGAGACCGCGCTCGATGCGGTCCGCGAGGCGCTCCTCGTCGCCGACCGGGACGCGGACCTCGCGAGCACGCGCCTCGAGGAGGCGCATCGAAGCCGCCCCGACGACGTGGCGCTGCGCGAGCTGTACGAGCGGCTCGCCGTCGAGCCTCCGAGCGATCGCGGCGCGTGGCGCGAGCGGCGCGCGGAGAAGGCCAGCGGGTCCACCAAGGCGCTGCTGTTCACCGAAGCGGCGATCGAGCACGAGCGCGCCGGCGATCACGCGTCCGCGCTACGCGCTGCGCAGGCCGCCCGCGATGCCGGCGACACCGGCCTCTCGCGCGCGGCCGCGGAGCGCGCCGAGATCGCGCTCGGCGCGACCGAGCGTCAGACGAGCGACCTCATGGCGCTCGCGCGCGAGACCGAGATCGCCGACGTACGACGCGAGGCCTACGCGCGGTTGGCTGAGCTCGACGGCATCGGCAAGAACGACGCCGCGGCGGCGCTCATGTGGCACAAGACGATCCTCGAGGACTCGCCGCGCCACAAGCCGAGCCTCCGCCACGTCGAGCACGCGCTGGTCGGGCAAGGTCGGGACGGCGAGCTCGACCGCGTCTTCGAGCAGATCGCGCTCGCGCTCGACGGCTCGCCGGGCGGCGAGGTCACGGGCCACGCGCAGCTCGCGGCGCGCCTCATGTCGCGCGCGCCGGGCGGCTGGGAGAAGACCGCCGACATGGCGCGGCTCGCGGCCTCGCAGAAGGAGCCCTCGCTCTGGTCGCTGCGCGCGCTGAACGCGCATGCCCGCGTGCAGAAGGACGAGGAGGCGCTCCTCTCCACCACCGTCGCGCTCCTCGAGCGCACGCAGCGGCCCGCGGAGCGCTCGGCGCTCCTCCTCCGCGCAAGCGAGGCCGCGGCGCGGCTCGAGCAGGTCGCCGATGCGCGCGCCTTCCTCGAGCAGGCGGCGAACGAGGACCCGGGCGACGTCGTCACCTGGGGCTTCCTCGCGGAGGTCCGTGAGCGCAGCGGCGAGACCCGCTCCGCCGCCGACGCCTGCGAGAGCCTCGCGCGAACCAGCGTCGTCCCCAGCCATCAGCTGCTCGCCTGGTACGACGCCGCGCGCATCTGGCTCGACGAGGTCAAGGACGCCGAGCGCGGCATGACGGCGCTCGAGCAGTGCGCCGAGATTGACGTCACCCATGCCGACGTCTTCGCGCGCCTCTCCGCGCTCTACTCCGAGAAGCAGCTCGACGCCGAGCTCGCGCGCATTCTCGAGAAGCGCCTCACGATCGTCGAGGACGAGGGCGAGCGCGTGGCGCTGCAGGTCGAGCTCTCGCGCGCGCTCGCCGACATGGGCGAGCTGGGCAAGGCCAAGGCCTCGCTCGAGAGCGCGCTCGCGCAGCAGCCCGATCACACCACCGCGCTCGGGGCGATGGCCGAGCTGTGCGCCCGTGAGGGCGACTGGGCCGGCGCCGAGCGGGCGTACGTACGGCTCGCGCGGCTGCTCGATTCGCCCGGTGAGCAGCGCGCGATCTACGCCAAGCTCGGCGAGATCTACGGTACCCACACCGGAAACCTCTCGCGCGCCGAGGTGGCCTACAAGGAGGTGCTGAAGCGCGCTCCCGGGGACGTCGCCACGCTGGAGACCCTCGTCGAGCTCTACAAGCGTCAGGGCGATCTCGAGAAGGCGGTCGAGACGCAGACGGAGATCGTCTCGGGCGTCGCGGATCCCGCGGCGCGCCTGCGCCGCCTCATCGAGCTGGCCGCCATCCACGAGCTCACCGCTCGTGACGCACGCAAGTCCGAGCAGGTGCTCGAGTCGGCACGCAAGGAGTTCCCCACCTCGGTGGTCGCCCTCCGCGCGATGGCCGAGTTCTACGCGCGCCAACGGCAGATGCCCGCGATGCAGATCCTGCTCGACCGCGCGGCGAGCGATGCACGGCGTTCCTTCGCCGCCGGGCGCTTCGTCACATCGCTGTTCGAGGTCCTGCACGCCGCCTACGAGCTTCGCGGCCGCAAGGACGCCGCGCGAGTGGTCGCGGCCACGCTGGCGGCCGTCGAAGGACAGCCGTCCGATCTCATCGGCGCCGAGGCCCGCGCGGTCGATCCGCGACTCGACGACCTGCTCGCGCCCGAGACCATCGGACCGGCGCTGCGCGCGCTCATGCACCGCGCGGGAGACTCGCTCGACGCCATCTCGCCGCTCGACCTCCGCTCGCTGCGGGCCTCGCCGCTCGTCCCGGGCACGCCGCTCGGCACCACCGTGGGCGCGGTCGCGACCGTGGTCGGCCTGGGCGCCCTCCAGATCCTGGTCTCACCGCAGCTGGGGCGCGTCGCGCTGCCGCTGGGGACGAACCCGCCCGCGCTGCTGGTCGGCGAGGGGCTCATGACGGTGACGAACGAGAGAGCGCGAGCCTTCGTGGTGGTACGCGCCATGAAGATGATCCTCGCGCGGGCATCCTCGATGCTCCGCGGCGATCCGGCCGAGGTACCGGTCCTGGTCTCGGCGCTGTTCACGGCGTTCAACCCGAGCTTCGTCACGCAGGGTGTCGACGCCCGCAAGGTGGCGGAGGTCGCACGGCGCCTCGTGCCCGCGCTCCCCCGGAACATGGACCCGACGGTGGGTGTGATCGCGCTCGAGGCCGCCGGGACCCTGGGGAATCAGGCCCCGCAGCTGGGCGCGGCGACCCAGGCCTGGGCCAATCGGGTCGCCCTGCTGGCGATCGGCGACCCGAACGGCGCGCTCGACGCCATCGCCTGGTCGAAGGGTGAGGAGGCCGCCCCTCGCGGCTCCGAGGAGCGCGCGGCCTGGATTGCTCGCACCACGGAGGCGCGCGAACTGATGACCTTCAGCGTGAGCGATGCCTATTCTGAAGCAAGATCGAGGCTCGGGCTCGACCGCTGACGGCGATTCCCTGACTAGAGCTTGCCGCATCGCGTAACGGCGACTAAACAGCGCCACCCCCATGCAGCTCAGAAACGTGGCCATCGTAGCCCACGTCGACCACGGCAAGACCACGCTCGTCGACCACATGCTCAAGCAGGCCGGAACGTTTCGCGAGAACGAAACCGTCGCCGATCGCGTCTTGGACTCGAACGACCTCGAGCGTGAACGCGGCATCACCATCCTCGCGAAGAACACCAGCGTCCGCTGGAAGGGAAAAGACGGGGAGATCGTCAAGATCAACGTCGTCGACACCCCAGGCCACTCGGATTTCGGCGGTGAGGTCGAGCGCACCCTGATGATGGCCGACGGCGCGCTCCTGCTCGTCGACGCCGCAGAGGGTCCCCTCCCCCAGACGCGCTTCGTCCTCAAGAAGTGCATCGAGCTCGGCTTCCCCGTCATCGTGGTGATCAACAAGATCGACCGCCAGGACGCGCGGCCCGAGGAGGTCCTGAACGAGGTGTTCGACCTCTTCATCGACCTCGAGGCGAGCGACGCGCAGATGGACTTCCCGGTCATCTACGCGGTCGGTCGCGACGGCATGGCCAAGCGCAACATGGCCGACGAGATGAAGAACCTCGCGCCCCTCTTCGAGACCATCCTCGAGCGCGTCGGCCCGCCCAAGACCGATGCGGCAGCGCCGCTGCAGATCGTCATCAACAACATCGACCACGACGAGTACGTCGGTCGCCTGGCCATCGGCCGCATCGCGGCGGGCAGCATCAAGGCGAACCAGAACGTCGGCGTCCTCAAGGATGGCCCGAAGAACCGCGCCACGATCAAGGTCCTGACCACGTTCGAGGGGCTCAAGCGCACCACGAC
>JAYTBL010001122.1:0-5985 GCA_043736975.1 Polyangiaceae bacterium | reverse complement strand
GAGTGATCGATTTGCTGCGCCATCGTGCGGATGTCAATGTGCAGATCGTTACGCTGCTTATCTGCTGCAGAGACCGTCGTGCGGTCCATTTGGAGCCGGTCATCAAGACGCTTAAGACTCTCTTTCAGTGCGCTGAGGCCCCCGCGTTCCTCTGCAAGCTTCTCCTCGAGAGACTTCACTTCGGCGTCCATCGCCGATAGCTCCTCCAGCGCGCGAATCTGCTCCGTCGTGCTCAACCGATATCTCCTTCTCGTGACAAACCAAGTCGGCGGCGCGCCCCCACGCACACGTGACGCTCGTATCCACAAGCCCGTGGGCCCACCTGGGTTCGAACCAGGAACAACCCGGTTATGAGCCGGGGGCTCTGACCGATTGAGCTATAGGCCCTGATTCCCACACGCTGCCGCCTCGTCACGGAAAAAAAGCTAGTCGAACGAAGCGCCAGGGGGAAGAGGCACGTGGCGTGCCTAGTCAATCAGCGACAAACGAGCCGCCGCAGCTCGACTCGGCCGCCTGCCACGTCCGCCGTTCCGGCCGAGCCGACGGCGTAGACCACGTCCGGCGGCGCCGTGGCGAGCACACGCGCTCCGTCGAGCGCCGGCTCCGTGGTGTTCGCGCCGGCGACGCGCAGCGTGGGTCCGAGCGGAACCAGATGCGCGTGCTCCTGGGGATCGACGAACGCGAGCCAGCGGTTGCCGCCCGTGGGCGGGAGCAGATCGGCGAGCGCGTGGCCGATGCCGCCGTCGAGGAGGTCCGCGGCGTCGACCTTGTCGCCGTCGGTGACGTAGCGAACCATCCGCTCGCCGGTGCCCTCGGCGTGCGCCGCCTCGTCCTGCACGAGCACCACGACCTGGGGATCGCTCGGGCCGCCGCTGCGAACGAGATCGAACGAGGCGACACGGCCCTTCTCCGGCGAGATGCGCCGTACCGGCGACGTCGCCTCCCCTTTCGCGTCCAGCGCGACGAGCTCCACCCAGCGATAGGCTCGCCGCTCGCCCGGTCCCTCGGCGTTACCTGCGGGACCGGCGTCCTCGGCGGCCTCGGCGCGACGCGCGAGCCACGCAAGCCAGTACCCGCCAGGCCGCGCGAGGAGCCGCGGCGCCTCGGCATCGGACTTCCCGGGCGAGGCGACGCGGGCCTTCGAGCCCGCGGCGAGCAGCTGCACCTTCACGATGCCGCGATCGCCCAGCGCCGCCGCGACCTCGGGAGGCGCGTCCTCGTCCCACGCCACCATACCGGCGCCGGCCGCGTCGCCGTCGGGCCACGCCACGTCGTAGGCGAGCGACTCGTCCGCCTGCTGCGCGATCGCGGCCTCGTTCACGAGCGTGGTGCCGTCGACGCGCGCGACCTCGAGGCGCCGCGTCGATCCCCTGCCGCCGGCGCCGGCGTCACCGGCGCCGGCATCACCGCTCGCGCGGCGCGCGAAGCTCGTGACGAACGGGGCTTTCCCGCGAAGGCGCGGGGTCGGCGGGGGATCGTCACCGAGCGCGGGACCGAGCTCGATCACCTTGAGGCCCGAGAGGTCGAGCGACGCGCGCACCACGCCCGCGAGCCGCTTGGTCCCTTCGCGGCGCACGACGCCGAGGTAGAGCGCATCGGGCCCGAGCACCGCTTCGCCGGCGACCACGTCGTCCCCCGGGAGCGCGAGGCGCGCGCCGTCGATACGGCAGCGCGGGAGCGTCTCCGCGACCATGGCGAGGGGCGCGGCGCTCGCGCTGCCTACCGGGGCGGGCGGGGCCGGCGGATCGCGGCTGCATCCGTTGCAGCCGGAGAGCGAGGCGGCGCCTCCGACCAGCAGGCTGAGGATGAGCCTCCTCACGCCTTGGCCGCCGCCGCAGCGGGGCCGAGGGGCGCGAACGGGGCGGCGGAGGCGAGCGGCGCGGCTTCCGGCTCGGTGAAGCCGTCGATGACCTCGAGCGCGAGATCGAACCGCTCGAACGGCGGCATGATGTACGCGCCGGCCACGCGGTGCCGGACCGAGCCCAGCATCTCGCGCGCGATGGCCACGCCTTCCTTGCGCGCATCGGGGCCGGTGCCGGCCTTGCGCATGCGCTCGCGCACGTTCTCGGGGACCTGCATGCCCGGCACCTCGTTGTGGAGGAACTCGGCGTTGCGATGGCTCGCCAGCGGCAGGAGCCCGACCAGGACCGGCAGCCCGAGCGGCGCGATGTCGTCCAGGAACTTCTCGAGCACCTTCGGATCGTAGACCGGCTGGGTCATGACGATCTCCGCGCCCGCCTCCTTCTTCTGCCGCAGGCGCGCGAGCTCGCGCTCGTAGTTGAGCGCCGCGGGCTCGGCGCCGGTCGCGAGCACCAGCTTGGTGCCCGAACCGAGCGGCTTGCCGCCGGGGTCGATCCCCTGGTTGAGGCGCGCCGCGAGCTTCAGGATGCCGATCGAGTCGAGGTCGTAGACCGCGGAGGCGTCGGGGAAATCGCCCATCTTCGGCGGATCGCCGGTGATCACGACCAGGTTGCGGACGCCCAGCTCGTGCGCGGCGAGCAGGTGCGCGAGCGTGGCGAGCAGGTTCCGATCACGCCCGCAGACGTGGAGGATGGTCTCGATCCCCAGCTCCTGCACGCGGACCGCCAGGGCGAGGTTGCCCATGCGCGCCTGGGCGCGCGCGCCGTCGGCGATGTTGACGACGTCGACGCCGCCCGCCTTCAGCAGGCGCGCCGCGGCGAGCGACTTCTTCAGATCGAGCCCGATCGGCGGGTTCACCTCCACCGAGACGACGAACTTCCCCTGCGCGATCTTGCGCGCGAGCTCGCTGCGGTCCGCGAACGGCACGACCAGCGAGGCGCCGGGGAGCGGCAGCTCGGAGGCAGGCTCGCCCGTCCACGCCTGGAAGGTGTCGGAGCCGCCGGGGCGCGCCTCGGACTCGGGCGCCGCGCTCCTGTCCGACGTTCCGACCATCCGCGCCGCCGCGGCGATGCGCTTGATGTGCTCGGGGGTGGTGCCGCAGCAGCCGCCCACGAGCTTGACGCCCAGCTTGTACATGCGGCGCGCGTAAACGCCGAAGTACTCGGCGGTGGAGATGTAGACGAGGCGCTCGTCGACGCGGCGCGGGAGACCGGCGTTCGGCAGCGCCCACACCGGCAGCCCGGTCTCGAGCATCGGCTGCACCGCCTCGAGGACGTTCATCGGACCGTCGCTGCAGTTGACGCCCACGACGCTCGCGCCCCACTCCTTCATCAGGCGGGCGATCTCGCCGGCGGGCGTGCCGTCGGCCATGCGGCCGTGCTCGTCGACCGAGGCCGAGGCGATGACCGGCATCTTGCCGCCGCTCGCCGCGACCGCGCTCTCGACCGCGGCGCGCAGCTCGTTCGTCTGGCGGAAGGTCTCGCACACGATGGCATCGACGCCGCTCCCGACCAGCACCTTCGCCTGCTCGGTGATGGCGGCGCGCACCTTGTCGAGATCCTGCGCCAGCGCCTCGCCCAGGAAATACCCGGACGGCCCGATGGCGCCGGCCACGAACGCCTTCGCCCCCGCAGCCTCGCGAGAGATCCTCACGGCGGCCTCGTTGATCTCGGCCATCTTCGCGACCAGCCCATGCTTCTCGAGACGCATGGCGTTGGCGCCGAACGTGTTGGTCTCGATCACGGTGGCGCCGGCGCGCACGTAGTCCTCGTGGACCTTGCGGACGAGCTCGGGCTTGGTGAGGTTCAGCTCTTCGAAGCAGACGCTGAAGAGGACGCCCCGTTCGTAGAGCTGGGTCCCCATCGCGCCGTCCACGACGAGCGTTCCGCTCGCGAGCGCTTCGAGAAGAGTAGCCATGACCGGAGGAGTTAGCTCGGGACAAGCCTACCGCCAACAGCTAACCGCCGACTCTCGCGCTTCGACCGTCAGCTGTAAGCTGTCAGCTGTTAGCTTCGACCCCATGGCTGGATCCCCTCTCCAGAGCCTCGCGCGCGACCTGCCGGGGCTGCGCACGAGCGACGATGCTGCCGATCGCGTGGCCTACGCGCGCGACCTCTGGCCCCGGCACCACCTCGCGGTCCGCGCCGGAAACGTCGCGCAGCACCGGCCCGCCGGCATCGTATGGCCGGCGTCGACGGACGAGGTCGCGCGCATCGTTCGCTGGGCGCACGACACCGAGACCCCCATCGTCCCCTTCGGTGCGGGGAGCGGAGTTTGCGCGGGCGTGCTGCCCCACGACGGCATCATCGTGATGGACCTCAAGCGCATGACGCGCTGGCGCTCGCTCGACGCGGAGGCGCGCACCCTCGACGTCGAGTCGGGGCAGATGGGCCTGCCGCTCGAGGAGGACCTGAACCAGCGCGGCTTCACGCTCGGGCACTTCCCCTCGTCCATCCTCTGCAGCACCGTGGGCGGCTGGGTCGCGGCGCGAAGCGCCGGCCAGTGCTCGGGGCTCTACGGCAAGATCGAGGACATGGTGATCGCGCTCGAGTGCGTCACCGGCACGGGTGAGGTGGTCACGTTGCACCACCGCACCAGCGGCCCGAACCTCATCCCGCTGGTCATCGGGAGCGAGGGCACGATGGCGATCGTCACGAGCTCGGTCCTGCGCCTGCACCTCAAGCCGAGCACGCGCGCCTTCGCGGGCTTCTCGTTCCCCACCACCGAGCACGGCTGGGAGGCGATGCGCGCCATGTTCCAGGCCGGACTCCGCCCCGCGGTATCGCGCCTCTACGACCCGTTCGACGCGATGCTGGCGCGGCGCGGCGCGGTGAAGAAGGACGGCGCGGACTCGGGCAAGACCCCCGGCCTCGGCGCCGCTGCCCTCCGCAGCATCCTGCGTCGCCCCGGCGCGCTGAACGAGCTGCTCGACGGCTCGTTCGGCAGCAGGCTGCTCGGGGGCTCGCTGGTGATCCTGATCTTCGAAGGCGAAGGCGACGCCCCGCAGCGCGACCTCGAGCAGGCGCGGGCCCTCTTCGCCACCATGCGCGCGACCTACGAGGGCGAGGGCCCGGCGCGCAAGTGGCTGCTCCATCGCTACTCGGTGAGCTACCGCCAGGCGCCGGTGTTCGCGGCCGGCCTCTTCTCCGACACGATGGAGGTGGCGGCACCTTGGTCGAAGCTGCGCGCGCTCTACGACGGCGTTCGCCGCGCGCTCGGCGAGCACGTCTTCGTCATGGCACACCTCAGCCATGCCTATCCCGATGGCTGCTGCATCTACTTCTCCTTCGCGGGCACGGCGGCGAAGGGCGAGGGCGTGACCTCCGGCGCCGGCTGGGACGAGCGCTGCGAGATCACCTACGACCGCGCGTGGAAGGCGGCGATGGCCGCGGCCATCGAGGCGGGCGGGACGCTGGCGCATCATCACGGCGTCGGGCGCTCCAAGGCGCCGCGCATGGCGCACGAGCTCGGCGCAGGCGGGGTGGAGACCGTGCGCGCGCTCCTCCGCGCGTTCGACCCGAAGGGCATCCTGAACCCGGGCAACCTGCTGCCGCCCTCCTCTCCGCAGCCCTACCTCGACGACGCGCACGCCACGAAGGTGCGCGCATGACCGCGCCCATCGCCATCGATGTCGCGAGCCTCCTCGTGGAGGTGACCGCCGACCGGGGCCTCCATGCCCTCGAGACCGAGCTCGCCGCGCGCGGCTTCACGCTGGGCGTCGCGTTGGCCGACGCCGGCGACGGCATCGCCGTCGGCGAGTGGCTCGCGAAGGGCGCGCCCGGCGCGCCCAGCCTCTTCGCCGACCCGGCCGACCACCTGCTCGCGGGCCTCGAGGCCACGCTGATCTCCGGCGACCGCCTCGAGGTACGACCCGGCCCGCGACGCGCGGTGGGCCCCGATCTCACCGCGCTGCTGGTCGGCGCCCAGCGCCGCTTCGGCACGATCGACCGCGCCTGGCTGCGGATCCACCGCCGCGACGCCCGCCGCCCTGCCCTCCCGCTACCGGGCGGCGACCTCGATCCGCCGCTGACCGACGCCGAGACACGCCTCCTCGACGCGATCCGCAGCCGGCTTCACGATTGAGCGGCCCTACGCGCGACCCGCCGCTTCGGTGCTCTTCGCGGG
>JAYTBL010001121.1:0-13522 GCA_043736975.1 Polyangiaceae bacterium | reverse complement strand
GAAGACGTACTTCGTCGCCTTCAGCGAGAGGTAGCGGTCCATCAGCATCGGGTTGTGCACGGCCTCGCTGAACATGCCGAGCAGCTCGATGCTCTGGTGCGTCGTCACGCCCACCAGGCTGAACAGCGCGTCGTGCACGTGGCTCTGGAAGATGTCGCCGGTCTTGAACTTCGTGGGCGGCATCCACTTGATGGGATGCGTGGGGAACACCTGACGGATCAGCTGCGCCTGCGCGAGCTCGAGGAGGAAGCTGTCCTGGATCGACGGATCGATCTCGTAGGCGTGGCCGAGACCGAGCTTCTCGTCCTGCACGCCAGCGTGCCGCGCGAAGGCCTCGTTGACGAACTGGCTCGCGAGGACGGTGTGCGCCTTCTCCACCGCGTCGGCGGTGGTGAGGTAGTTGTCCTCGCCGGTGTTGATGATGATCCCGGAGCGCGCGATGATCCGCCGCGCCACGTACTGATCGACGAAGTTCCGGCAGGGGTTGATGTCGCGGAAGAGGATGCCGTACATCGCGTCGTTGAGGAGCATGTCGAGCCGCTCGACCGCGCCCATCCACGCGATCTCGGCCATGCACAGCCCCGACGAGTAGTTCGTCTGCAAGATGTAGCGCCCGTACTCGAGCGCGGCCTCGTCGGTGGCGCGGCGGATGATCTTGAAGTTCTCCTGCGTGGCGAAGGTGCCGCCGTAGCCCTCGGTGGTCGCGCCGTGCGGCACGTAGTCGAGCAGCGACTGTGCGGTGGCGCGGATGACGGCGACGATGTCCGCGCCGGCGTACGCCGCCGCCTTCGCCTGGAGGGCGTCGTCGTAGATGTTACCGGTGGCCACGATCACGTACTTCAGCGGCTCGCCGCCCGGCTTGATGCGCGCCTTGTTGGCCTCGCGCTCGTCGCGCGCACCGTCGATCCGCGCGAGCGCGGCCTCGGTGAAGGGCGCGAGCGCGGCGAGCACCGCCGGCGCGTCCGGGCCGTCCTTGCCGTCGTCCAGCGCGGGGCCGAAGGCCAAGCGCTCGGCGGCGTCCTGCAGATCCGCGGCGCCCGCCAGGATGGCGCGGCCGAGGAAGAACGAGATCCCGCGCCCGAGCCCCCCGGAACTGGCGTAGCGGTCGACTACCACGTTGACGAGCGGGGCGCCCTGATCGTCGACGCCGTCGACCCCGTACGCGCGGAGGATGGTCCGCTCCACGCCCACCGACGTGTGCGCGTCGATGTAGCTCTGCACGTCGTCAGCGACGGCTCCGGCGAGCTCTCGGCACCGCGCGACCTTCATCGTATCCATGGGCACGGTCAGCATCGGATACGTGCACTTGCCACACGGTTGCCCGCGCGTACACCCCTCGCGGACGCGCGCGCGCGCGCCAGGGTGCGGGTCGCTCAGAACAGGAGCGCGCCCAAGGCCGCGATCGCTGCGCCCGCGGCCGCCAGGGCAAGATCCGTCGTCCCGCGGCGCTCCTTGCGCGCCATCGCGAAGCGCGCCGCGGCCACCAGGAAGACCACGCCGCCCAGCCCGACCAGCGCGAACACGGTGCCGCTCGGCAGATCGTTCGCGGCCAGGCCTGCGCGGAGCTTGTCCTCGGCGGCGGCGGCGGTCGGTGCTGCGCCGCCCGCCACCGCCGCGGACTCCAGGCGATGGGCGAGGCGTGCCACCTCGACCTCGGCGTGGGTGCGGCGATCGGAGATCGTGCTCGTGCCCGACGCCGCGATCAGCGCTGCCCGCTCCGCGCGCCACGCGGCAAAGGCGGTGACGTCGTCGCCGCGCGCCTCGGCGTTCTTCGCGATCTGCTCGAGCTTCGCCAGCGCCTCGTCGGGTGCGCTGCAGGTCGGGCAGCGCGCCTCGGCCGCGACGCGCGCCGCGAGGATGGCGTCGATGGCGTCGCCGCGCACCAGCGCAGCCTCGCACTCGGCGAGCGCGCGCCGTCCCTCGCCCGAGCGCCCGGACCACGCGATCGCGAGGACGATCGCCAGACCCAGCGCGATCGCCGCAGCGACCGGTCGGGTCACTGGAAGTCGCGCCGCCGGAAGACGACCATGCTGATCGTGAGCAGCACCGCTGCGTAGAAGATGGCGACGAGCCACGCGCGCCCCACGTAGGGCCAGGTCGGCACCGCCGCGAGCTGGCCCAGCAGCAGCGGTCGCGCCGGCACGTAGAGGTTGAGGTTGGGGACGATCTTCGCGATCACCATGCCCGCGGTTCGCACCGGCGCGCCGAAGACGCGCTCCGGGATGTTGGCGATGGTGTCGGCCGAGCGGCCGATCAGGAAGAGCATCGCGGTGAACGCTGCGGTCAGCCAGGGCGACGAGAACGACGAGAAGAGCATCGCGATGGCGCCCACCACCGCCACCTCGGCGAGCGTGAGCAGCGCCGAGGCGATGACGAGCTGCCGCTCACCACCCGCGCCCTCGCAGAGGAGCGCCATCGCCAGGAATAGCGCGACCGCCCAGGGCAGCACCACGAAGACGCGCGCGTACTTCGCCCGCACCAGGAGGACGACCAGCGCGACCGCCATTGCCCCCGCTACGCCCAGCGTGAGGCCGACGTGCAGCTTCGATTGCACCGCCATGATCCCGAGCACGAATGCGCCGTCGATCGCCACGAACGCGAGCAGCGTGCAGAAGATGCCGAGGTACTTCCCGAGGAGGTACTCGTGGCGGCGCAGGCGCCGCGTGAGGATCGGGAAGATGGTCTTCAGCTCGAGCTCGCGGTGCAGCGACGTCGCGCCGAGCACCACCGAGACCACCACCGCGAAGAGCGACATCGAGGCGGCGCCGATGTCCGCCACGATGCGGGTCTCCTGGCGCACCGACATCGCAGCGATCACCAGCGAGTACAGCGACGTCGCCAGCGCGAGCACCAGAAGGACGAGGAGGACGAGACCACGCACCGCCTCTCGGTACGTGTTCATGGCAATGGCGGAGACGCGACCGAACATCAGTCGCCTTAGTATCCTGGATGCCGCCCCTCCGCCACGTAACGGCGGACCAGCTGCGGGACGGAAAGGAGGGCGGCGCGTACGCGCTCCTCGAAGAGGTCGCGGACGAGCCCCTGGCCGATGTCGACCAGGATCGCGTACGTGAGGAGGACGCGCTGCTCGCCGGACGGACCGCTGAACGGCTCCATGCGGAAGAAGCCCCAGGCGTCGTCGATCTCGTGGGGGCGGTTCGGCTCGAGCCAGAAGCGAACCTCGCGCCGCGCGCCGGTCCGGGAGTCTTGACGGACGCGCAGCGTGTACGTCGCCTCCACCAGGGACGTGCCCTGGACCAGCTCCACGAGGCGGTCTCCGTTCGGCTCGACGCCCATGAAGCGCGCGCGCTTGGTGCGCGGGAGCACGCGGCGGTAGGCCTCGACGTCCTCGAACATCGCGCCGATCTCCCCGGGCGCGGCATCGACCACGGTGTACGTCACCCCGCCCACGAACCGCGCCGACCGGCCCGGCTCCCACGTGTGCTCGCGGATCACCGTCTCCCCGCGCGCGAGGCGGATCGACTCCTGCTCGCTCAGCGCGTCGGCGCGCGCGCCCGACGCCAGCAGCGCCAGCGCCAGCGCAGCGAGCACGCCGAGCAGTCGTGGAAGCGGCCTCATGCGGCCGAGGCTAGAGAGAGGAGGACGGTCGCGCAAGGCAGCCCGAACAGAACGCTCAGGTGCCGACGACGATTCTCACCCGCGGTCCGATCGAGACATGCAGCGGGCCGTCGCACTCGTGGAGGTCGCCGTCGACCATGTAACGGAGGGGGCGGTCCGGTGACCGCACCGTGACGCTCGCGGTGGTCGCGGAGTACGAATGGCCGGGCTTCATCGGCTGCGCGCGCCAGATGCGCGGCAGCTGGCTCACGAAGCCCATCGGTGAGGTGTGGATCCCCAGCACGTGGAAGGCCCCCGGCCGCTCGCCGTAGCGGTGGAAAGGCCGAAAATTCAGGCCGATCTGATCGATGGTGCCGCCCGCGACCGCGAGGTAATCGCGCTCCGGCCAGATCGTGCCGTCGTCCAGCTCGATGGTGCCGCGGAACGGCGCGGCCATGCGCCGGATCATCTCACCGCCCACGATCGCGCTGCCGACGGCGCGGAGGAGCGTCTTCGCCGCTACCACCGGGTTCGGCGGGCCGAACGCGTAGTACTCGGAGAGGTAGCCGCGGACGACGCCGGTGCCGAAGATGAAGCCGTACTTCTCGGCGAGCGGCGGCGCGATCACGCTCGCCGGTCCGCTGTCGCTCGCGCTCTGCGCCGCGGTGTGGACCGACCGCTCGCCGCGCAGGCGCAGGACATGCCGCTCGACGTCCTGGAGCGGACGCGCCGAGCGCTCGGTGTATGCCTGGATGAGGCGCCCTAGCAGGCCCTCGGGCCGCCCGCGCCGCACGCCGACCGAGTTCGCGACCGTGTTCATCGTGCCGCCGCGCAGGAACGCGATCTGCGGGAGGGCAGTGCCGTCGTAGACGTCGAGGAAGCCGGTGATGGTCACGCCGTTCGTGCCGTCACCGCCGCTGATGCCGAGGACGTCAATCCCGAGCGTGCGAAAGTCCTCAGCCACGCGGTAGAGCTGATCGATCGACCCCGCCTCGCGGACCACGCCGTGGTCTCCGAGCGCCTCGCTCAGCCGCCGGGCCGCGCTGGGATCGCGGAGGTTCCGTCCGCTGCGCGGGTTGTAGATGACCCCGATCCCGGCCATTGTCGGAGGTCACCCTGACGCGCCAGGCCGGGGTAGGTCAAGCGGCTGACGTCGATTTCCGGCCGCAGCCGTGCGAAGACGTGGAGCATGAGCGTCACCGTCACCGCTGCTGCCCGCGCCGCGCGCGAGACCGTCCTCGTGGTCCCGGCCGCCGATCGCTCGGCGATCCTGGTCACCGGCAAGGATCGCGTGAGCTGGCTGAACGGCCTCGTGACCTGCGAGCTCGCGAAGCTCACCCCGAAGGACGCGGCGTACGGGCTGCTCGTCGAGAAGAAGGGGCGCATCCAGACCGACCTCTTCGTGCTCCAGTCCGCGCCCGAGGCCGCCGCGCTCGCGCTCGCGGTGCCCTCTTCGCTGCGCGACGAGCTGATGGAGACGCTCGATCACTACCTGATCATGGAGGACGCCGAGCTCGCGCTCTCCGATCTCGCGTTCGTGGTCGCCCACGGGCCGCTCGCGGGCGAGCTCCTCGGGCTCGCCCCGTTCGGCGGCGTCGTGGACCTCCTCGGCCACGGCGGCGTGGCGCTCGGCGTGCCCGAGTCCGAGAAGGCGGCGTTCGAGGCGCGGCTCGCCGAGGCGGTCACGCGCCTCGGCGGCACGCTCGCCGACGATGCCGCCTGGGATCACGTGCGCATCGAGCATGGCCTGCCGCGCTTCGGCGCGGAGGTCGACGCCACGCTGTACCCGCAGGAGGCCTCGCTGGAGAAGCTCGCGGTCTCCTTCTCGAAGGGCTGCTACCTCGGACAGGAGGTCGTCTACATGCTCCAGGAGCGCGGGCACGTGAAGCGGAAGCTGGTGGCCATCGACCTCGACGCCCCCGGCGACGTTCCCGCGGCGGGTACGCCGGTCACGTCGCCCACCGGCGAAGCGGTGGGCGAGATCCGCAGCGCCGTGAACGGCACCGCGAGCGGCAGGCCCGCGGCGATCGCGATGGTGAAGTGGGCGTTCGCGAAGACGGGCACCGAGGTGCGCGTCGCCGAGCACGGCGCGCGCGTCCGCTGAAGCGCCCGGGTCAGAGCTTGCGCGCGAGCTTGTAGTGCTTCGAGGTCTCGCCCTCGACCGCCGGGATCAGCTCGACGCGTAGCATCTCGAGCGCGATCTCCTTGATCCGCTGATCCTTGGGGAGGCGCAGGTGGAGGCGGTCGCCGTCGGTCTTGACGACCTCGCAGCGGCCGAACGCGAAGTGCTCGACGACGTCCCCGGGCTCGGGGACGGCCTGGTCTTCCTCCTCGGGGAGGATGGGCTTGGCGATGCGCGTCGGCATCGCGTTGTTCGATCCCGCGCTGAAGGTCGGCGAGGGACGCGCGACCGGCGGCGCGGCGGGCGGAGGCGCCGGAGGCTCGGCCCGGACCACGGCGGCGAAGCTCGGCTGCGGCGCGGGAGGCGTTGCGGGAGGTGGCGGCGCAGGAGGCGGCGCCTCGATCACCGGCGGCCGCGGCGCGGGCGCTGCCGCTACCGCCGGGGCGCTCGCCGATGTCGCATCGAGCAGCCAGACGCCGGAGGCATCGAGCTGCCGCGTCGCGACCACCTCGTCGAAGGCGAGGACGTGGACCTCGAGCGCGTTCACCCGTGCGTCGACGAGGTCACCGGCGAGCGTCTCGATGACGCCCTCGTCGGTCTCGTGCGCGATCACGACGCGCAGGCCGCAGGAGACGTCGCCGTTGGCGAGCCCGACGCTGCCCTCGAGCATGACCACCTGCACCGGGCCGGCGATGGTGCGGGGCGGGGCGGTGCCGACGCGGAGCTGAACGTCGGAGAGGACGCCGCTGGCGCGCATCCATCCGGCGAGCACCACCTCGTCGCGCAGGACGCTGAGCATGGACCCGGGCAGGCGCGCGGCCTCTCCGAGCCGAAGGAGGAGGTGTCGCGCCCCTGACGTCGAGACGGTCATTCTTTCTTTTCCTCGGTGATCCCTGGCGTTTCAGACAGCGGCGGCCGTGCCGACGCGGGACATCCCGATCGCTCTCCGCCGCGTACGCCTGCTTCCGTCGGGCACATGTCGTTCTTGTCCGGAATGCCGTCGTGATCGGTGTCCCTCGCGGTCGGCGCATAGGTGGCGCCGAGGAGGAACCGGAAGCGGGGGACGGTGATGGCCGCGTCTCCGATGGGGATGGGACCGCCGCCGCCCGCGAAGAACGTGATGTCGCCCGCGAGGAGGGGAGCGCTGCGCGCCGCCACCAGCCACTCTGCGGGGAAGATCGTCTTGCCGTTGGGCGTGCTCGTGATGCCGAACGCCGACTGCGCGGTGTCGCGCTGCTCGGCGAAGTTCAGGTAGCCGCGCGCCTCGGCCGTGAAGGAGAGCAGCTCGTTCTTCAGCACGTCGACGCCGGCGCCGAGCCCCATCGTGAGCTGCGTACCGACGCGCGCGCCCGCGAACTCGGTGACCGGCCGCAGCCGAGCGCCGAGGTCGACGCCGCCGAAGAAGCGGTCGACGCGGACGTCTCCGGCGAGGTTCGGCGCGAACACCGCGCTGCGCTCACCGGCGAACTCACCGCTGTCGCCCGTGGGCGCGGACACGGTCATGCGCGCGGCGAGCGCCCACAGGTTGCCGGGGCCGCCCTTGGCCGCCGCCGCGGTCGGCGAGACGCGCTCGCGCGGGACGAGCGCGTAGGCGAAGCCGAACCGCAGATCACGCACCGCGGTGTCCTTCAGGTCGGCGCCGCCGCTGAGCGGGCTGATGCCGGCGCCGGTCTGGATGAAGGTGACCGGCAGCGCGAAGTCGAGCTGGAGCCTTTCGGTCACGCCGTACGCGAAGAGGAAGTTGCCGGTGACCTGGTTGTCGACCACGTACTGGTCGCTGCCGCCGGGGCCGGGCGAGGCGACGCGCAACAGGACGGGGCGCGACTGGTAGCTCGCCACCAGCCCGAAGGCCACCAGCCCGCGCCCGACCGTCTCGGCACCGTTCACCGTGGCGAAGCGCGTAGGGCCCGGATTCGGCCAGAACGTGTCGCTGTTGATGCATGTGTTGACGAGCGGGTTCGTACACTCCTTGGCGTGGGCTTCACCTGCTGAGAACAGCGAAGCGACCCCACCAGACAAGAGAGCGAGCGTGCAGAAGGCACTGCCCGTGCGTCGCATAGGGGCGCACCATACCAGAGTTGACTCTTCGGCTTCATTGGGAAATGAACGGCGCATGACGGTTCCGCCGATTCTGCTCGGAAGTGGCTCTCCTCGGCGTCGTGAGATCCTCGCCAATCTGCGGGTTCCCTTCGTCGTCCACGTCGCCCCTGCCGATGAATCGACGCTGACCGGCGAGGCCGCGGCGCCCTACCTGGAGCGCGTCGTGCTCGCCAAGCTCGCCGCGGTCGCCGCCGCCTTCGGCCCGTCCTCGGAGGCGCCGGCCGCGGTGAGAGAGACCTCGGCCGTGCTGGTTGCCGACACGTCGGTGATCGAGGGCGGCGGCATTTTGGGCAAGCCCGAGGGGACGGACGAGGCCGAGGCGATGATCGCACGCCTCGCCGGACGCACCCACGAGGTCTGGACGCGCTTCGTCATCGGTACCCCCTCGGCGACGCCCGAGGTGCTGCGCGCCGCGACGGTGATCACCCGCGTCACGTTCCGCGCGCTCGGCGCCGCGCAGGTGCGCGCCTACGCCGAGAGCGGGGAGGGCAGCGACAAGGCGGGCGGCTACGCCGTACAGGGCCTCGGCGCGGGGCTGGTCTCGCGGATCGACGGCTCTTACACGAACGTCGTCGGCTTGCCCGCGTGCGAGGTGCTGGTGGCGCTCGAGGAGCTGGGGCTCACCCGGTGACGACGCCCCCTCCCGCGCCCCGCGACGCGCTGGTCGTGACCGTGGTCGCCCTCGCGGCGCGGCTCGCCGTGGTCGCGTGGGCCGCCGGCGCGATCCCGCCCGCGGCCGACGGCGCGTACTACCACCTCCTCGCGGGACGCATCGCGAGCGGGCGGGGGTACACGTGGCTTTGGCCGGACGGCGTGGTCACGTATGCCGCGCACTACCCCGTGGGGTATCCCGCCCTGCTGGCGGGCGCCTACGGCGTGATCGGCGCAACGCCGGCGGTGGGGATGCTCGTCAACGCCGTGATCGGCGCGGCGGGCGCGTGGGCGGCGTTCGATCTGCTGGCGCGCGGGACGGGGCAGCGCCTGGCGCTCGCCGGCGGCCTCGCGGTCGCGCTGCACCCCGCGCTCGTGCCCTACACCGCGGCGTTGATGACCGAGGGGGTGACCGCGGCGCTGCTCGTCCTGAGCGCGGCGTTCGCGGCGCGCGCGCGCGATGCGGTGCGCGGGCGGAGCGCGCTCGGCTGGCTGGCGGCGGCGGGGATCGTGCTCGGCGTGGCGACGCTCGTGCGCCCGCAGTCGCTCGCGCTCGCGCCGCTGCTGGGCTGCCTCGCGGCGCGGCCCCTGCTCGCGGGGGCCGCGCCGCGCCTCCGCCTCGCGATGGGGGTGACGGCGCTCGCGATCGCGGTCTGCGCGCCGTGGACCGCGCGCAACTGCCGCCGCATGGAACGCTGCGCGCTCGTGAGCGTGAACGGCGGCTGGAACCTCGCCATCGGCACGCAGACGGTGGACGGCGGCTGGCGCGAGATGGCGGTCCCCGAGGCCTGCAAGGAGGTCTTCGCCGAGGCGGCGAAGGACGAGTGCTTCGGCAAGGCGGCGCAGGGGGTCATCGCGCGTGATCTGCTGGGCTGGGCCGCGCGCGCGCCCGCGAAGCTGCACATGACCTTCGACTACCTCGGCGCGGCTCCCTGGTACTTGCATACTGCAAATGCCGAGCGCTTCCCCTACCGCGCGAAGGTGCTGCTGGGCAGCGTCGAGGTGCTGGCGTCGCGCCTCCTCCTCCTCGCGGCGCTGGTCGCGGTGCGGAAGCTCGCAGGCCCGCGGCAGCTGGCGCGCGAGGCGGTGACGGCGCTGGGCCTGGCGGCGTGCTTCCTCCCGTCGGGCGGGGTGTACGCGTACCTCGCGTGCGCCGCGGCGATCCTGCTCCTCGGCACGCGCGCCCTCGCGCGCGCCCCGCTGGTCGTGCCGGCGGCCGCGGCGGTGATCGTGGTCACCGCCGCGACCCACGCCGTCTTCTTTGGCTCGGGCCGCTACGGCCTGGTGGTCGTCCCGTTCGTCACCGCCCTGGCCTTCGTCCGTGCGCCTCGTCTCGCGCCCGAGGCCTGAGCCCATTGCGAAAGCGCGCGAGCGGTGTCACCTTGCGCCCGTCGATGCCGCTCAGGCGATCGCCGGTCGTGAACCAGCCTCCTCGCGCAAGCGGCGAGGCGAAGGCGCGGCGGGAGGAAAGTCCGAGCTCCACAGAGCACGTTGCCGGGTAACGCCCGGTCGTGGGAACGCGAAGGAAAGTGCAACAGAGAAAGACCACCTGTCTCGCGGCCAGAAACGGGCGCGCGGCAGGCCAGGGTGAAACGGCGGGGTAAGAGCCCACCGCGTCTCCGGTAACGGAGACGGCAAGGCAGACCCCAATGGGAGCAAGGCCGCATATGCGAGCTCGGTTCCGGCGTCTCGCAAGAGCACCGGGACGGAGAGTGACTCGCTCTCTCTCGTGAGAGAAGCTCGCGGGTAGGCTGCTCGAGGCGTCCGGTAACGGACGTCCTAGAAGAATGACCGCCGCCGCACCGAGGGCGACCTCGGCGCGGAACAGAACTCGGCTTACGAACGACGTCGACCACGCGACCCGCGCAAGCGGGTCGCGCGCTTTTGTGGCGAAAAGATGTCGCGGAAGGAGGTCGCGGAGTTCAGAACTTGACGGAGGAGCCGCAGCCGCAGCTGCCGGTCACCTGCGGGTTGTTGAACTTGAAGCCAGAGCCGTGGACGCCTTCGACGTAGTCGATCTCGGTGTCCTCGAGGTACTGGAAGCTGAGGGGGTCGACGAACAGCTTGACGCCGTTCGACTCGAACAGCTCGTCCATTTCGGTGACGGCGTCCTCGAAGTAGAGGTCGTACGTGAACCCTGCGCAGCCACCGCCGACGACGCGGAGGCGCAGCCCCTGCTCGGTAAGGGCTTCGGACTCGGCGATCTCTCGGACCTTGCCGGCGGCCTTGTCGGTAACGATGATCATGCCCGGACTATAGGCACAATCGTTGGACTTAGCCAGGGGCCGGTACCCGCCCTCACGGCGCGTCGTCGTCGTCGTCGCCGCTGGTCGGCGGCGCCGGGGCCGCCGGACCCGGCTTCGGCCGAAGCGGAGCCGTGGGCGCGCTCCTTCGCAGGCCGTCCCCCGCCTCCGGGCCGGTGATGCGCGCGAGCACGCCGCCCTCGCAGGTCACGGCAAAGGCGCCGCGCCCGAACGGGGTGAGCCCCGCGATGCCCGCGGAGCGCGCGCTCTGCGTGCAGATGAGCTCGCCGAGTGTGTCGATGGCGCCGGAGGGGCCGACCATCCCGATATGCCCGTCGGGAGCGGCGAACGCCACCGCCCCTCGGCTGTCGACGAGCGGCCCGGTGTGCGGGCGCGCGACGAGGGGAGCCGCGCCGCCATCGGGCAGCGTGATCGGCGTGAGGGCCGCGATCGGCGCTCGGAGCGTCTCCTGGCCGCCCGGATCGAGCGTCACCACGAAGGCGCGGCTCTGCGTCTGCGCGAGGAGCGTGGCGAGCGTGCCGCCGGGCGCGACCGTCCGCACGCTGGGCGGCCCGAGGTAGAGGCCCTGCGCTGCGATCGAACGCGTGGAGCGCGCGGCGCGCGTGAGGTCGAGCTCCACGAGATGGTTGCCCTCGATCACCGCGATGAGCGTGTTTGCGTCGGCCAGCGCTGCGCCGCCGTCGATCGGCGCGCCGAACGAACCGAGACGGACCGTCTCGCGTCCCGGGGTCCACCCGTAGACCGCGCCCGTGACCGTGACGGCGATGACGCGGTCGCCGCTGGCGAGCAGCGCTGCCGAGGGCGACTCGGGCAGCGTGACGCGCGAGCGAACGTTGCCCTCGGCATCAAGCACGACGAGGTCGGACGCGGTGGCGACGACGACGCCGCCGTCGTCGAGCGAGAGGGGAGCGGCGCGGACGTTGCGCTCACCACCGATGCGCGTGACGAAGCGCGGACGCGGGCTCGAGCGGCGCACGCCGACCGCGTCGCCTGCGCTGGAGAGGAAGACGACGGTGCCGTCCGAGGTCATCGTGGCCGGACCGACCGACGTGGTGCCGGAGCTGGCGCGGCCCTTCTCCTCGCCGAGGTCGTCGAGGAAGACGACGTCGCCGCGGGCCGTGACGACGGCCAGCGTTCCGTCCGGGCCCACGAGCGCCGGCTGCTCGATGGTGAGGCCGATGGTCTTGCGCCAAGCGATGCGGAGGAGACCGCCGGGCAGCGGCTCCTTCGAGGCGCCGGTGCGACGCGCGTCCCCCCGGCTGGTGGGCGAGGCCCCGCCGGGCGGACCCACCACGAACACGCTGGGCCGCCGCGGGTCGAGCCGCTGCGCATCGGCATCGCGGACGACGAACGCCCCCACGGTCGCCGCGGAGATGCAGAGCAGCGGGAAGGCCCACCGCGCCCAGCGCCTCATTTCCCGGCCTTGATCGGCAGCACGAGCGACGCGTCGACCTCGGGTACGGTCTTGCCGCTGGCCGTCACCGAGCCGACCACGCGCCCGAACGCGCGCACGCTGTCGCCCCGCGCGACCTTGTCCTCCTCGCCGTGCGTGACGCGCACGAGGCAGCTCGCGCCCTTGGCGCAGCCGCGCTTCGCGTCGACGAGCAGCACCGTGTGACCGCCGCCCGCGCGCACGTCCACCACGTCGCCCTCGACGACCGCCTGCTGCCCGACCTTCGAGGCCGGGTCGGCGCCGAACACGTCGAACGCGATCGGCGACTTTGCGTCGAGCTCCTTGCTGGCGTCGGCCAGCGACGCGACGCGCGTGACCTTCACCTTCACGATGCGCGGCGCCTGGGGCGCGGCCGACGCGACGATCTCGAGCGGTTTGTCGCCTACGCTCGCGAGCTCGACGCGCACGCCGAAGTGACCCTGGGCATCGACCGGCACGCTCTGCCCGTCGATGGTGACGCTCGACCCGGGGCGCGTCTGGCCGGCGACCGCGGCGGTCGTCTTGTCGGTGTAGAGCTCGGCGCCGGGCGCATCGAGCGCGAGCGCCTGGATGCCGGTGCGCGCCGTGAGCTGCCCGGTCTGGGGCTGGCCACCCTTGGGCGTGATCACGAAGGGGATCTTCCGCTCGAACGTCTTCGCCTCGCCCGTGCCTTCGGTCTCCTTCGAGAGGTCGATGGCGTAGGCGCCGCGGCCCGTCGCGTCGAGCGTGACCGGCTTACCGTCGACCGTCACCTCGCTGCCGAGCGCGGCCTCGACGCGCACCGTGATGGCCGGCGGCCTGGCATTGAGCGTCGCGAGATCGGCGCGCACGCGGTAGGCGACAGGCACGTGGACCTTCACGTCCTCGTCGCGACCGGCGCCCGGACGATCGATCTTCACGGCGAGGTTGTTGTCCCCGATCGAGAGCGGCGCGGGCAGGGGCAGGAGCGCGGCGCCCGCCGTCACGGTGGCGGTCGAGGCGCCGAGCGCAACCGTGGTCCCGTCGGGGCACGTGACGCAGCCGATCTTGAGCGACTCGCGGCCGGCCTCGTCGAGCTGCGGGACCGCGGTGAGCGTGCCCGCGTTACGCAGCGCGAGGTACGCGCCGGCGCCGCCGAGGACGAGCACGAGCGCGGCCACGATGCCCACCACCGCCAGCGCCGGGATGCCGCGCTTCGGCGCGATCTGCGGCGCCGCGGGCAGCGGCTCGTCGATGAGCGTCTTCGGGCGCGGGACGATCTTCACCTCCGGCGCGGCCATCATGCCGAGCGCGGTGTTCTGCACCTGGCTGGGCATGTGCGGCGCGGGCGCCGGCAGACCTTGCGGAGTCAGGCCGTACGGATGGTGCTGCGGGAGGCTGCCCTGGGGCGGCGCAGGAGCCTGCTGCGGATCGCGG
>JAYTBL010001120.1:0-5993 GCA_043736975.1 Polyangiaceae bacterium | reverse complement strand
TCGCGTTGAATCCGCTCGATGCCATCGCGTGCGGCGCTCCTTTTCGCTAGCGTTGGTTCCATGCGCGGTGTTCCTCGGGGGTGGGCGATCGTCGCTCTTGCCGCGCTCGCGGTCGGTTGTGCGAGCGCCAGCGGCGACGTGCGCGGCGGCGAGACACGCTTCGATGCGGCCGCGCCCGAGCCGCTCGTCATCCCTGTCACCGAGGACCCCTTCACCGACGCCTCGCCCACGAGCTGGAAGGGCATCTACCGCGACTTCTTCGGTCGCAACGCCAAGGCCAGCTGCGCCGGCAACGGCAGCTGCCACGATTCGGCAGGGAAGCCTGGCGCGAAGATCTCGAACTTCATCTGCGCCGACGTCGACGGCTGCTACCAGTCGCTGCGCTTCGCGAAGGATCCGGATCCGCGCGTGAGCGTGTTTGCGCTCGTCGAGGACAAGGACATCGCCAGCCCGGAGGGGGCCTACCTCTTCGCCATCCTCCGCTACCGCAGCGCCGAAGGCGTCCTCGTGCCGGGCCGAGGCATGCCGCAGCTCCCAGCCGACTACGCCTACTCCGCCGCCGAGATCGATCGCATGAAGGCGTGGATCAAGGCCGGCGCGAAGAACGACTGAGGAGGAATCGATGGCCAAGCTGCTCATCGTCGACGACCAGCGCAACATGCGCACCACGCTCGCGATGATGCTGCGAGGCGCGGGCTTCGAGGTCGACGAAGCGCAGAACGGCGAGGAGGGTTCGGAGCGCGGCGGCGCCGGCGCCTACGACGTCGTCCTGACCGACCTCCGAATGGGCTCGAAGGACGGCATCGACGTCCTGCGCGCGGTGAAGACCGCGCAGCCGATGACCGAGGTCATCGTGATGACCGCGTACGGCACCATCGAGAGCGCGGTCGAGGCCATGCGCTTCGGCGCCTTCGACTACATCCAGAAGCCGTTCACCGAGCAGGAGTTGCTGGTGAAGGTCGGCAAGGCGCTCGACAACCGTCGCCTGGCCAGCGAGGTCGCGCTCCTCGCCGTCGAGTTCAAGGACCGTTACAAGTTCGAGAACATCGTCGGCCGCTCGCGCGCCGTGCGCGAGGTGCTGGGGCGCATCGTGCGCATCGCCCCCACCGACGCCATCGTGCTCATCACCGGCGAGAGCGGGACTGGCAAGGAGCTCGTCGCGAAGGCCATCCACGCGAACAGCAAGCGCGGCGACCGCATGTTCGTCCCCGTGAACTGCGCGGCCATCACCGACACGCTGCTCGAGAGCGAGTTGTTCGGCCACGCCAAGGGCTCGTTCACTGGCGCAGTCGCCGCCCGCAAAGGCCTGTTCGAGGAGGCCGACGGCGGGACGTTCTTCTTCGACGAGATCGCGGAGACCTCCCTCGCCTTCCAGGCCAAGCTCCTGCGCGCCATCCAGGAGAGCGAGATCCGGCGCGTCGGCGAGAACAAGCCGGTGCCGGTCAACGTGCGGATCATCGCCGCGACGAACCAGGATCTCCTGACCTCCATCAGCGAGAAGCGGTTTCGGCAGGACCTCTATTACCGCCTCAACGTCGCGCGGTTCCAGCTCCCGGCTCTGCGCGATCGGCGCGAGGACCTGCCCGATCTGCTCCTTTTCTTCCTCGAGAAGTACAACAAGAAGATGGGCACCAAGGCCCGGCTCGACGAGGGCGTGCTCGAGGCCCTCCAGAACTACGATTTCCCCGGCAACATCCGGGAGCTGGAGCACATGATCGAGCAGGCCGTGGCGCTCGTGCAGAACGGCGTCGTCACCCGGGACGACGTGCTCCCCGAGCGGCGCCCCGAGGAGATGGCGAACGGGCGCACCGGGCGCACCCTCGCCGACGTCGTCGACACCGCCGAGCGCCAGGCCATCGAGGCCGCGCTCCGCGACTGCGACGGGAGCCG
The DNA here is from genome assembly GCA_043736975.1 of Polyangiaceae bacterium. Lineage (GTDB taxonomy): Bacteria > Myxococcota_A > Polyangia > Polyangiales > Polyangiaceae > Labilithrix. Next base: position 4,103 of record JAYTBL010001120.1, on the reverse strand, counting down.
CGAGAAGGCCGCCGAGGTCCTCGGCATCTCCGCCACCACGCTCTGGCGGAAGATGACACGGCTGGGGATCGTGTACGACGCACGCGACCACGCGCACTCGCACGCCCGCGGCTGACCCGCCGCATGTGAAGCGAGAGCGCGTGCAAACAAGCTCAGCTTCATGCTTGCAGTTCAGCCCTTCAACTTTGCAACGACGAGGCCGATTCTTTCGCCGCGAAGTAGCTGAATTTACGGTGTAGAACGCTGGCCCCTGGCTTGCTACTGGCGGCCTCGCCGTGCAGAACATCCTCCTTGTCGATGCCCCCGATGGCGACGCGTCACTCCTCGCCAGCGCGCTGCGGGTCGAAGGCTTTCAGGTCGTGATGGCCGCCTCGGCCACCGAGGCCCGCGAAGCGCTCGACCGCACCCCGATCGCCCTCGCCATCATCGATCTCATGCTCCGCGCCGAAGGCGGCACGAACGGGCTCGATCTCGCCCGGGAGCTGAAGCAGGGGCATCCGGCGATGCGGGTGCTGCTCACGAGCGCCTACCATCTCAGCGAGCGCCAGCTGGAGCGCGCCGACTGCGGCGTGAGCGGCTTCATCCCGAAGCCGTACGACATCGTCGAGGTCGTGAACTTCATCCGCTCCAAGGCGGCGGGGCCGCCCAGCTCACGCCGGCTCTGGCACGCCGAGGAGGTGTCGGGCGTGCTCGACCTGCCGACTCCCCCGCTGCCCCGCACCGGCGAGCGCGCGCGTCGCTGACCGGAGCGTGGTATGGGACGCGCCATGCGCGTCGAGGACTTCGACTATGCGTTGCCGCCCGAGCTGATCGCGCAGGCACCGACCGAGGGTCGCGAGCAGGCACGTCTACTGGTCGTGCCGCGGGGCAGTGCGCTCCAGCACCGGACCGTCGCTGACCTCGCCGAGCACGTCGCGCCCGGCACGCTGGTCGTGGTCAACGACACGAAGGTGATTCCGGCCCGCATCCTCGGCACGAAGGAGGGCACGGGCGGCAAGACCGAGGTGTTCCTGGTGAAGCGCCTCCCCGTTCGTGAGGGCGACGCGGGGGTGACCGAGCGCTGGAGCGCGCTCGCCCGCGCCTCCAAGGCCCTCCGCCCGGGCACGCGGATCACCAAGGATGCGCTGCTCGTCGAGTTCGAGGGCAAGGAGGCCGACGGCCTCTTCGCGGTCCGCCTGTCCACGCTCGACGGCACGCCGATCGAGGCGACGCGCCGGGCCGCCGGGCAGGTGCCGCTCCCTCCGTACATCCGGCGTGAGGTGCGCGCGGAGGACGCGGAGCGCTACCAGACGGTGTACGCGCGGGCCGAAGGTGCGGTGGCCGCGCCCACCGCCGGCCTCCACCTCACGAACGCGCTCCTGGACCGGCTCCGCGCGCGCGACTGCGACGTCGAAACATGCACTCTGCATGTGGGCCTGGGGACGTTCCAGCCCGTCACCGTCGACGACCTCGACGACCACCCCATGCACGCCGAGTACTTCGAGGTCAGCGCCGCGCTCGCCGCCGCCATCGCGCGCGCGCGCGAGCGGCGGGCGCCGGTGCTCGCGATCGGCACAACGGTGGTGCGCGCGCTCGAGTCGGCGAGCGACCCGGAGCGCCCGGGGCACGTGCGCGCATGCGCCGAGGAGACCCGCATCTTGATCCAGCCGGGCCATGCGTTCGCGGTAGTCGATCGGCTGTTCACGAATTTCCACCTCCCGAAGTCCACGCTGCTCGCGATGGTCGCAGCGTTCACGCCGCGCATTCTCGACGTCTACGCCGAGGCAGTGAAGGAGCGGTACCGCTTCTTCTCCTACGGCGATGCAATGCTGCTCGATCGCGAGGCCCCGTGACCGCGCCGCGTACTCCCGGCTTCGGGTTCCGCGTCGATGCCACCGACGGCCACGCGCGCGCGGCGGTGTTCACGACGCCCCACGCCGACGTGGAGACGCCGACGTTCATGCCCGTCGGCACCGCCGGCTGCGTGAAGGGTCTCACGCCCGACGAAGTGGCGGCCACCGGCGCACAGATCGTGCTCGGCAACACCTACCATCTCTGGCTGCGGCCCGGCCCCGAGGTCATCGCGGGCCAGGGCGGCCTGCATGGCTTCACGCGCTGGCCGCGCGCGATGCTCACCGACTCGGGCGGCTTCCAGGCGTTCTCGCTCGGCGCCGGCAGCGGCAAGAAGGACCCGCTCGTGAAGCTCGACGAGCAGGGCTTCACGTTCCGCTCCCATCTCGACGGCTCGAAGCACCACCTCTCGCCCGAGGAAGCAGTGCGCGTGCAGGGGCTCCTCGGCGCCGACATCCAGATGCAGCTCGACGTGTGTCCGCCCGGCGACTCGGGCCGGCCCTTGGTCGAGGAGGCGGTCACGCGCACGACGCGCTGGGCGCGCCGCGCGCTCGCCGCCCCGCGCCCCGAGAAGCAGGCGCTCTTCGGCATCGTGCAGGGCGCCTGCTTTCCCGACCTCCGGCGCGCCCACGCCGAGGAGCTCGCCGGGCTCGAGGTCGAGGGCCGCTGCTTCGACGGGCTCGCGCTGGGCGGCTTCTCGGTCGGCGAGCCCATCCCGCGGATGTACGAGACGCTCCAGGCGATGGCGCACACTGTCGATCCCGAGCGCCCTCGCTACTTGATGGGGGTCGGCACGCCGCAGGACCTGCTCGAGGCCATCGACGCGGGCGTCGACATGTTCGACTGCGTGCTCCCCACGCGCAACGCGCGCAACGGCCAGGCGCTGACGCGCTTCGGTCGCGTCGTGGTGAAGCAGGCGCAGTGGAAGCAGGATCCGCGCCCGATCGACCCTGAATGCACGTGCCCGTGCTGTCGCGGCGGCTACTCGCGCGCCTATCTCCGGCATCTCTACATGGCCGGCGAGATGACAGTGCTGCGCCTGCTCAGCGTCCACAACCTGCACTTCTATGCGGAGCTCGTGGGCGGGGCGCGAGCCGCGATCCGCGCCGGGACGTTCGCGTCGTACAAAGCCGCAGCGCTCGCCCGCATCGCCGCGGGTGAATGAGTTGTATCGACAATGGGGCCCCCGTGGGCTCCAGGCATCGCGTCCCTGTCGGCGACTCACCGTGGGAGTCGGCCCTCGCGTTCGGACAGATGATCCCCGTTTCGCTCTCCGGCACCGAACTCGGGCTCTGGACCTTCGGGGCAGCGAGCGTGCGCTTGCCCGTCACGCGAACCCGCCTGACGCTCGGTCCGAGCTACGGCAGTAAACACGTATTCGGCCGGACCGCGCTCAGCGCGCTTGCAGGTGTCGAGCAGCCGCTGTCGAAGAGCTTCTCGGTCATCTTCGACTGGTTCTCGGGCGGTCATGACCTCGGCGCGGCGGTGCCAGCCGTGCAGTGGAACGTCAATCACTCCTTCATCGTGATCGCCGGTGTCAAGCTGCCGAACACCGCGCGCGCGGGGCCGGTGTCGGCGCTCGTAGAGCTTACCGATGACCTCGATACCTGGTGACGGCCAATGCGCGTTCTTCTCGTCTCTGCCAATCGTGAGAAGCTCCCGTCTCCGGTGGTGCCGCTGCTCCGTTCCCTCCGCGAAGGCGCCTCGCGGATGCCCGTCATCCTCATGTCCGGCTTCGCCGACGCGACCGAGCTGGGCAAGGCGTGGCCCGAGCGAACGTTTCTCTTCTCGAAGCCGTTCGACGTCGACGATCTCCGGACCGCGATCGTGGACGTGGAAGCGTACCTCGGCACGGAGCCGGCGCCCCGTCCTACTCCGCTGGGGCCGATTTTCGTCGCCGAGGACAACGACGATCTGCGGGGGCTCATCGCCGAGGCGCTGCGCGAGCGCGGTTCGTCGTGCAGGAGGCGTCGGATGGTGGAGCGATGATCGAGATGCTCGAGACGTCGATGGTGCGCGTTCCGACGCTGCCCGACGCGATCGTCATGGACGTCCGGATGCCGCGCTGCGATGGCCTCGACGTCCTGCGGGCGCTCCGGCTGTCGCGCTGGAACGTGCCGGTGGTCCTGATGACCGCGTTTCCCGACGAGGACGTCTTGCAGTCCGCCTGGCAGCTCGGCGCCGCCTGCCTGCTGCCGAAGCCGCTCGACGTGGACGATCTCGTGGGAGCGGTGGCGACCGTGACCAGGCTGGCCTCGAGCCGGCGGCACCCT
>JAYTBL010001119.1:0-13525 GCA_043736975.1 Polyangiaceae bacterium | reverse complement strand
ACCGTCAAGATCGGCGCCGGCACCGCCACCGATCCGCTGATGAGCATCACGCTGCCGAAGTTCGCGCTCGACTTCTACCTCTGGCACCTCGACCGCTTTGTGCGCGTCTTCACCTTCCAGGCCGACCTCACGATCCCGGTGAACCTCCAGACCGGCAAGGATCCCGTCAAGAACCCGAACGGCGGGATCATCCCCAGCATCGGCGACATCAAGGTCGCGAACGGCAGCGTCACCAACGCCGATCTCCTGATGGATGATCCGGCGCTCGTCGCCGGCGCGCTCTCGGGCCTCCTGGGCGGCCTCGGCAAGCAGCTCGTCGGCAACGGCTTGTCCCCCATCGACATCTCGAGCGCGCTCAAGTCGTTCGGGCTCGGCCTGGAGATCGGCAAGGTCGGCAAGCTCACCAAGGGCACCGACGACTTCGTCGGCATCTTCGCGAATCTCGCCAAGGCGAGCGGCGCGGCCACGCTCGAGGCCGACACCAAGGCGGTCATCGTCTCCAAGAAGGTCCCCGCCGAGCACATGCAGCTCGCCACGATGGACCGCGCGTCGCTCCCCGAGCTCGTGGTCGACGTCTCGTCACCCCAGGCCGACGAGCGCCACGCCATGGAGTACTCGTGGTGGATCGACGGCGGCACGCGCTCGCCGTGGAGCACCGAGAAGCACGTCGTCATCAAGGATGACCAGCTCCTCCTCCAGGGCAAGCACCTGCTCCACGTGTCGGCCCGCGTCGTCGATGAGGCCGCGACCGAGGACCCGACGCCCGCCGATCTCCCCTTCACCATCGACGCGGTCGCGCCGTTCGTGAAGGTGGAGAAGGCCGAGACCTCCGCCACCACGGCCCGGCTCAAGGCCTGGGACATCGTCAGCGCCGAGGGCACGCTCGTCGGCCGTTACCGCCTCGACGGCAAGGAGATGGGCGAGTGGCGCCCGGTCGCCGAGCTCGCGCAGATCGACGTCGGCACCGCCTCGACGCTCGACGTCGAGGTCAAGGACGAGGAGGGCAACGTGCGCTCCGTCACGCAGGAGCTCCGCGGCCGCGCCGATGGCACGCTCGCCTCGGCCGGCTCCGGATGTGGCTGCTCCACGGTGGGCAGGCTCCCCTCTCGGGGAGACGCCGGCCCCGCCTCGCGCGACACGAACAGCGGTCTCGCGGCCGCGGCGCTCGGTCTCGCGGGGCTCGCGCTCATCGCCTACCGCCGCCGCAGCGCGCTCCTCGCGGGCCGCGCGCGGATGAACACCACCATCCTCGCCATCGGCACCATCGGCGCCGTCGCCGCGACCAGCCAGGGCTGCGCGTGCGGCAGCGAGGCGGACACGAGCTCGCTCTGCGGCGCCGACTGCGCCCAGGAGTGCAAGGCGGCGAACCCGCAGGGCCTGCCCGGCTCGTACACGTCGATCGCGAAGGCGGCCGACGGCACGATCTGGGTTGCCGGCTACAACGACGCGCTCCTCTCCGAGGGCGACAGCCAGCTGTGGGGCGATCTGGTGGTCGGCAAGTACGACCTGGGCAAGGCGGCCGTCGCCTGGGAGACCGTCGACGGTCTGCCCACGCGCGCGGAAGGCACCTGCGCCGATCGCGCGAAGGACTCGTGGCGCAACGGCGAGAGCGACTCCGGCGACGACGTGGGGCTCTACACGAGCATCCAGATCAGCGCCGACGGCCGCCCGATGGTCAGCTACTACGACGCCACCAACAAGAAGCTGAAGCTCGCGGTCCAGAGCGACGGCTGGAAGACGTTCACCATCCGCGAGGCGGCGAACGCCGACGTCGGGCGCTACGCGAAGATGCTGCTGGTGAACGGCAAGCCGGTCATCGCCTTCCTCCAGGTCGAGCCGGGCAACGGCGGCAAGACGCGCTCGAAGGTCGTCGTCGCGCGCGCGAACGTCGAGGTCCCCGGCGGCGCCGGTGACTTCCGCTTCGAGGACGCAGCGGTCGAGGAGGACAACCCCTGCGCTACCACGACCTGCACCGTCGGTCAGGTCTGCCCCAAGGACACCGGCATCTGCGCCGCGACCATCGGCGGCTGCACCCCTGCCGACTGCGGTACGGGCAAGGCGTGCGTGAGCGTCACCGGCAAGGCCACCTGCGTGGCGGTCAAGGGCGCGACCCAGACCTACCCCGACGTGTTCGGCGACTTCATCTCGCTCGCCCAGGGCAACGGCAAGCTGGGCATGGTCGTCTACGACCGTCCCCACGGCAACCTCGTCACGCTCTCCGAGGAGAGCGAGGGCAAGTGGACGCGCGCGATCGCCGACGGCGAGACCGGCTCGCGCAAGGACAAGACCGCCATCGACACCGGTGACGTCGGCATCGCGGCGTCGCTCAAGATCGACGGCTCGGGTACCTGGCACGTGAGCTACGTGAACGGCCTCGACGAGACCCTCCGCTACCTCTCGATCGTCGGTGGAAAACCTGGGAAATCGGAGATCATCGACGACGGCACGTCGGTCGACGGCAAGGCCATCACCGACGGCAAGCACCTCGTGGGCGACGACTCGACGATCAACGCCCAGGGCGACGTCATCACCGTCTACTACCAGGACGTGACCGTCGGCACGCTCCGCCGCGCTGGCGGCACCAAGAGCGGCGCGGTGCACAAGTGGGATCTACGCACGCTGCAGCAGCCGAACAAGTTCGGCGGCTACTTCCCGCAGATCGTCCCCGGCGAGGACAAGGTCGCGAACTTCTGGGAGCAGACCGATCGCGCAGCAAAGAGCCGCGTGGGCGACGTCACAATCCTCAGTCCCTAGTGGGGGCTTCGCCCCCTGACTTCGTGAGCCTCCCCCGGAATCCAACCTGCCCGGCGCGCTTCGCGTAGCGACCTCCTATCGCCTTCGGCGACCGGCGCTGCGCGCCTGGGTTTCCGGACTCCTGGCGGCTGGCGGCTGGCCTCGCGTTGCTCTACGTTTCGGCACCGGAAGCATGGGTGCGTTGCTGCAGTTTCGGGTCGTAGCCCTTCTGGAAGGGCTGTCCTATGTGGTGCTCGTGTTCGTCGCGATGCCCCTGAAGTACTTGGCCCACGTGGCGGGGCCGGTGAGGATCGTCGGCGGGCTGCACGGACTGCTCTTCGTCGTGTTCGTGGTCGCCCTGCTTCGCGCCGCGCTCTCGCGTAAGTGGTCGCTGCTTCGTTGCGTCGTGGCCTTCGCGTCGTCCCTCGTACCCTTCGGTACCTTCTTGTTCGACCGTTCTCTGAGGGCAGAGCTCTCGCAGGACGCCGACCGAGGCTGACTGTGCGCGCGAACTCCGACCTCTCGTTCGTCGCGACGATGCCGCGCGTCCGGCGCTCAGCCGGGCGTCGGGTCCTCGGGTTCGGCGCCGAAGTTGGCGCGGGCGGCATCGAGAACCTTCGCTTCGAGGGCCTCGAGCTCCGCGTCGCCCTCGAGGAGCGCCTCGTACTCGGGGAACGTCAGCCCCACGCGCCCCGCGGCAAGCTCGAAGCAAGCGCGCAGGCCTGCCTCGTCGTTCGCTGGCGGATTGGCGGTCGCGATGAGCTCCTCGGCCTTGCGGAAGACCGAGATGACCTTCGCGCGCTCCGCGACCCCATTCTGCGGCATGTCCGCTTGCGCCTCACGGGGTCGAAAGTCATCGGCTGGCGGGTTGTCGACTTGCGGCGTGTGCTCGAGGATCTCCTGCCCGAGCGCCTTGGCCGGATCGTCGAACGAGCGGCCGGGCTTGCGGTTATCTGGACCCTGAGGGACTGCGGGGTGGCTCATGCGTGGCTCCTTTTGCAAAGGAACGAGCAAGGAGCGTGCGCAGGCGTTACGCAGCGACGCCAGCGCTGCCCGCGAGGTCAGCCATGGGGCGCATCGCGGGGCCGCTCGAGCGCTCGCGCTCGACGTTCACGACGTCCAGTAGCTCCGCCTTGGTGACGACGCCCATGTCGAGCAGCGCACGCATGAAGCCATCCACGTACCCGTGAGCGCGCGCCAGCCGGCCGTACGCCTCTCCCGAGGCCTTCGCCGCGAAGACGTCCGCCAGCATGCTCCGGAGCTCCGACACCACTTCTGCCTTCGATTTCATGCGCGCCTCCTGCACCAGCGACCGCTATCGGAGTCGGAGGGGCCGGGCCAAATTTTAGAATAGTGGTCGCGGAGCAGGCGTTCGGGTAGACGATTGATGGCGCGGACCATGGCAGAGATCGATACCGAGAAGCGGCCCGAGGCCGACGCGGCGAAGCAGCCGCCCGCGTCGGCGTCGGCGTCGGCGTCGAAGAGCGTCCGCTCGCTCATCACCGCCACCGAGCCCCCTTCCCCGCTCGCTCCGCGAGCCCCCGCCGGCGGCATGCTCGCCGCCTACGAGGCGGTGTCGCGCTCCGCGCGGCTGCCCGACCTCGTCGCCATCACGCAGAAGATCGTGAGTGAGGCCGCCGCGGCGCGGCGCAGCGGCTGGAACCACGTGGAGAAGGTCGCCACCCTCGGCGACGACGCGAAGCTCTCCCGCGCCGACGCCGACACCCCGTTCGGCAACGCGCTGAAGGTGCTCGGTTCCGGACCGGAGGGCGAGGCCGAGCGCGCGCTCGCCGCCGCGCTCTGGGCGCACGCCATCGCCGAGGATCGACGCGACGACGAGGAGCGCCTCGCCGGAGACGTCCTCTGGCTCGCCACCCACACCGCGTTCGACGCGACGCCGCTGCTCGATCGCGCGCTCGGCGAGGATGCCGACGATCTCTGGACGTCGATCGGCGCACGCATCCGCCGCGTCGACGAGGGGCGAGGCACCTCCCTCGGTCGCGGCGAGGCCATCATCGGCTGCGCCGCGCTCATCGCGTCCGACTCGACGAAGGCGCAAAAGATCGCGAGCGATCTCGCGCCGAAGCTCAAGGACCCGACGCTCGCCCGCCTGCTCGCCGGCGCGAGCGCTGCGGCGCCGACGCGCGAGATCGTGCTCGAGGGCGAGGCCATCGCCGCGCCGCGTGGCCCCATCGCTACCACCCTGCTCGCGCTGACCGGCATCCTGTTCGTGATGCATGCGCTGCGTCTCCTCGCGCGGGTCGCGCTCGCGTACCGGCGCCCCGCCCAGGTCTCCCTGTCGGACGCCGGCATCCGCATGAAGACCCGCACCGAGCTGCTCGGCCGCGTCCTCCGCGAGCGGGAGCACGTGATCGTGCGCTCTGGCCTGGTGCGCGTGGTGCGCGAGGTGCGTTATCCGCGCGCCGCGTTCTACGCCGGTCTCCTCGCGCTCGCGCTCGGGAGCTACGTCGGCGTGCGCGCCTTCAGCGACGGCGTCCGGGCGGCCTCGCCCTCGCTGCTGCTCACCGGGCTGGTCATCGTGACCCTCGGGATCGCCGTCGACTTCGTCCTGGGGAGCGTCATCCCAGGCAACCGCGGCCGGGTGCGCATCTCGTTCGTGCCGCGCAGCGGCGCCACGCTTTGCCTCGCCGACGTCGACGCGGACCTCGCCGACGACGCGCTGAAGCGCGCGCTCACCTCGCGGTAGTCACGGCCCCGAGGGGCCGGTGCGCTCGCCAAGCACGGCGTCGAGCTTGCCGGCGGTCGCGCGCGCCTCGAGGCGAACGTTGCGGGCCGCGCCCATGGTGCAGGCGCGGACCGCGGCGGCCGTCTGGCCGTGCGAGCGATCGAGCTCCTCGTTCGTCGAGGCGTCGAAGAGGCGGACCTCCAGGCCTGTGCCTTCACCCTCCACGCCGAACGCCACGCGCAAGCACTGGTTTGCCGGAACGGTTGCATGCTGCACGTACTGGTGCGCCCCATCGAGAACCGCGTGCTTGACCGCTACCGCAGTGCCCTCGTGCAGCGTCGTGGGGCCCACCGCGGCGCGGCCCAGCATGCGCCCCGCCGCCAGCGGATGGGCGGCGAAGAGAGGGTCCTTCCAGCGCTCGGCGCGCGTGAGCACCGCGTATGGGCCCGGCCGGCCGCGCGCGCCGAGATCGACCCGCGCCTTGCCCTTGCCGCACGCGAAGACGGTGGCGTCCGCGCCGCCCTCCGCGGTGCCGAGCAGCGCGCCCGCGTCGTCCCAGACGGCAGCCTCCACCAGCGCGAGCGGCGCGCCCGCGACGATGTCTACGCGCGTGCACGCATTCGCTCCCGCGAGGTCGACCGGCACCGTGGCGCGGCGGCCGAGCTGCAGCTGGCCGTTCTGCGAGGAGGACGGCGCCAGGTACCCCGCCTTGGCGAGCGCGGCGTTGCGCGCGGCGCGCGTCGACTCGAGGGGCTGCGACGGTACCGCCCACGCCACCTCGGGACGCGTGAGGAGCTCGCGCGCGGTGCCGGCCTTCGACCGGGCTACCACCACCGCCACCAGCCCGCGGCCGACGTGCGGACGCACCTGCAGCGAGCCGCTGATGGCGCTCGGCGAGCACACCGTCACCGAGCGCGCGGGACCGCCGTCCTTGGCGCGCGCGATGAGCCGGCCGTCGGCGTCGAGCACGTCGACGTCGACCACGGCCACGTCATCGTCTGGCACCACCAGGGCATCGCTGCAGCCCCCCTCCTCGACGCTGAACGCAACCGCCGATACCGCGCGAATGTCGGCGGCGATGGCGACGCGCCGCTGCTCCTCCCACGTGCCGCCGATCGCGGCGCGGTGCACGCGCACCTGCTCGTCGAGCCCGGGCCACGCCTCGGGGGTCCGCGCCGCGGCGCCCGAGGCGCCCCGCGCCCCCGCGGCCCGCCCGACCTCCGCCGCGCGATCCTTGGGAACGAGCTGCGCGCCGACCACGCACAGCCCTTCACCGCTCGCGGCATGCGCAGCGACGTACACCCGCGCGGGATGCGGCGGGCAGAGCAGGATGGTGGGCTTGGGATCGGGCCCCTCGTCGACCGCGACCGGGTTGCCCTCCTCGGCGAAGGCCGCGAGATCGATGTCCTCGAGCGACCCCGACGCACGGCCGTACGTGAGGAGACACTGGTCGGCGGGGATCTCGACGAACGCGCCGAGCCGCTCGCCCTCGCTCATCGGACCCGAGGCCACGATGGCCAGCGGACCCGCGCCGAGCTTCGTGGCGCGCGCCGGGAGATCGCCGAGCAGCGGGCCGGCCTTGAGCACGCCCATCGTGACCCTCGGCGCCGTGGGGAGCGCCGCCACCACCGGCGGCGCGAGAGGCGGCACCTTCGCCCCGCAGCCGAGCACGACGAGCGCGAGACCGAGAGACGTACCCGCCAGAGCCCTCATCGACCCGCCTCCCAGACGCCGCTCTTCACGCGGAACAGCGCGAGGCCCCAGCCGACACCGGTGCCGCGCGCATGGATCTCGAGGCGCGCGCTCTCCTCGGCGTTGACGCAGAAGGCGCTGAGCGCCGCCTCCTCGGCGGCGCCGCGTTCGTCCGAGGACTCGCGGGCGCCGACCACCGTGCGGATCTGCAGCGAACGCGCATGCCCGTGGGTGAGCGCCACCACCGCGAGGTAGCAGCCGCCCACCTCGACCGAGAGCGGGAACGGCGTGGTGCCCGAGCTGCCTTCGCCGAGGAACACCGGATCGGCCTCCGGCGCCGCGACATGACGCGTGAACATCACGCGGGCCATCTTGCTGCGCGTGGCCGCACCCCAAAGGGAGGGGAGATGCTGCGGCAACGGCCAGCTCGCGAGCGTCGACGTGAGCTCGCCGTTGGGCGGCGCGCCCGCGAAGACGAGGTTGATCTGCGTGCTCTTGCCCACGCACGCCTCGAGCCGCGCGTCAGGGGCCTCGGTGCGATCGCGCGCGAGGACGTGGTCGCCATTCGAGGGATCGCGGAGCTCGGCGTCGACGTCCAGGCGAAAGCGCCGTCCCGGCCGGACGGAGGCATCACGCGCGAAGAGCTCGACACGATGGCAGCCAGCGCCGAGCGCGAGCTCGCCCTCTCCCGTCCCGTCCTCGCCGGCGCGCAGCGCGGTGCGCGCCTCGATGTGCGCGCCCTCTCGCTTGCCGCGCGCCTCCGCGACCTCGGCGCGCTTCTCGACCGGGGGGAGCGCGGGCAGCGCCCCGGTCTCCGGGACCGGCGGCAACGCGCCTCCGGTGCGCTCCGGGATCACCGACGTGAGCAGCGGCAGCGCCGACGGCGCCCGCGCCACGACCACCTCGAGCGCGCCGCGCCCAGCATCGCTCGTGACCACGATGTGCCGGATCGACCGCGCCCCGCCGCAACGCCGCAGCTCGATGACGCCGGCGAGGCTCGTCGCGCGCCCCCCCGCCTCGGGCGCCAGCGGATCGCTCGTGGCATCGGAGAGGCGCGCGCGGAAGCTCAGCCCCCGCGCGCCGATCAGCGCCACGTGCGTGCACCCCGTGCTCTCGTCGAGCGGCACCGGGATGAGCGTGGTCTCGTCGTCGAAGACGAAGCGCGACGGCAGCGCCGTCACCCGGCCTCCCGCCGCCCGCCACTGCTCCACCACGCGCTCGGCGACGACGCGGGCACCGTCGGCCCGCGCGTCCCCTGCGCTCGACGATAGCGCCACGAACGTCAGCAGCGCGAGCGACGACACGAGGCGAGGGCGCACGCTGTGAATCGTAGCACGCGGGCTACCCGGAGATGGTCAGCTCGGTCTCGACGAACGTCCTCGCTTCGGGCGACCAGATGAACAGCTTGCGGTCGTCGACCACCCCCGCGCGGACGCTCGTGACGAGGTAGACGAGGTCGTACGACGGCGCGTCCCCGCCCATCGTCGCGGCCTGCGCATCCGTCTCCGAGAAGTACGCGCCGACGTCGAGATGCGAGTGATAGAGCACCTTGACCGGCCGCCCGTTGCCGTCACCTTCGCGGACCGCGCGCTCGAACTTCAGCGGGTCGAGGTCGAAGTACATGCGCCCGGTGCGCGGGTACGTCTCGGGGTCGAGGCGATGGAGCTTGTTGGCGCGGTTCTCCATGGGTACCACCGCGTCGACCAGGAGCGCCTGGGGGCCGGACGCGCCGGGGCCGAGCAGGAGGCCGCAGCTCTCCTCGTCACGACCGAAGGCGGCGCGAGCCTCGTCGTCGACGCGGTCCATGACCGCCTTGGTGATCGTGATGCCGCCCTTCACCCAAGGATGCTTCTCGACGTCCATCGAACCCTCACCAGATGTAGCGTTTTTCCCACTTGATCGGGGAGAAGTAGCGGTCGCCGCGATCGCACGCGATGGCCACGATGCACCCCGGCTTGCCCTCTGCCTGGAGGCGCTCGGCGATCTTCATCGCGCAGAAGACGTTCGCGCCGGTGGAGTGGCCGACGTGCAGACCCTCCTCGCGCGCGAGCCGGTCCGACATGTCCCAGCCATCCTCGGTGGTGACCGCCACCAGGTCGTCGTGCACGGTCGCGTCGTAGATCGGCGGCACCAGGCTCGAGGCCATGTGCTTGAGCCCCTCGAGGCCGTGCATCGACGAGTCGGGCTCGACCGCGACGCAGCGGATCGGCCGATGGTGCTCGTGAAGGCGCCGCGCCGTGCCCATCATCGTGCCGCTGGTGCCGAGCCCCGCGACGAAGTGCGTGATGCGGTCGCCGACGTCCCGCAGGATCTCGACGCCGGTACCGTGGTAGTGCGCGAGCGGGTTGCCCGGGTTCGCGTACTGGTCGGGGTAGAAGAGGTGGTCGGGGTCCTCGGCGGCCATCTTCTTCGCCACCACGATGGCTCCGTCCGAGCCCTCGAGCGGGTCGGAGAAGATGATCTCGGTGCCGAAGGCCTTCGCGATGTCCTTGCGCGCCTTCGACACGTTGGAGGGCATCACGAGCTTCACGTGGATGCCGAACGCGGCGCCGAACATCGAGTAGGCGACGCCGGTGTTGCCGCTGGTCGAGTCGATGAGCGTCATGCCCTTGCGGAGGCGACCGTCCGTCAGCGCGTCCTGGATCATGCGCAGCGCCGCGCGATCCTTCACGCTGCCGCCGGGGTTCGTGAACTCGAGCTTCGCGTAGATCGGGACGTCCGGCGCGTTCTTCGTGACTCCCCGCAGCCGGAGCAGCGGCGTGTCGCCGACCGCATCGATCACCGAGTCGATGCGGCGGTTGCGGAGTCCCTTGCTCAAGACACCTCGTCCTTCGCTCCCGTCACGCCGAGGACGGTTCGCATCGCGATGAGCGCACGCATGGCGCCATCGCCGACGTCGCGCGCGGCGGGGTCGCGGATCCCGAGCGCGCGCAGCGCCTCGATCGCCACCTTCTCGTAGGGCTTGGCGCGGGTGCGCGCAGCCGCGCTGGGATGGGCCTCGCGCACCTTCATTCCCGCCTGGCGCAGGTAGGTGGCCTCGATCTCGCGTGCGTCGTGGGCGCCGCCGAGCACGGCCTCGGCGGCCTCGAGCCGGTCCTGGCCCGCGGCCCCGATCTCCGCCAGGCGGATCTGGCGCCCGTGGCGTACGCCGTCACCCATCAGCCCCCCGCGATCGCGGGGACGATGCTGATCTGGTCGCCAGGCTTCACCTCGGTCTTGAGGCCGCCCGTGAAGCGGACGTCCTCCTCGCCGACGTAGATGTTGATGAAGCGGCGAACTCCCTTCTCGTCGAGCAGGCGATCACGGAGACCGGGATGCTTCTTCTCGAGGTCCTCGATCACGTCGGCGATGGTCCCGCCCGCGGCCTTCACTTCGTCCGCGCCGGCGGTCAGGCTGCGCAGCGCTGCGGGGATTCTCACGATGGTGTCCATGGTCGGCTCGTTCGGTTCGGGTTCGGGGGCAGCGCGTCAGACGTGGCGCACCGCGTAGCGGTTGGGGTCGATGCGCTCGATCGATCGCGGATCGGAGCAGAGCGGGCAACCGCGACGGCGCGGGAGCACGCGACGACGCGCGGCGAGCGCCTTGCCGTCGAAGGTGAAGAGCGTGCCGAACACGTCGTCGCCGTGGAGGACCGAGAGCGCGAGGTCGGCCTGCACCGCCGCGACCACGCCGACCATCGGCCCCACCACGCCGGCCTCGGCGCAACTCGGCGCGTCGCCAGGCGGCAGATCTTCGAAGAGGCAGCGGTAGCAGGGGCCGCCGTTCGGCCCGACCGCCAGCGCCGTCCCGTGCCAGCGCACCGCGGCAGCATGCACGATCGGCTTCTTGGCGATGCGCGAGGCATCGGCAGCGAGGAACTTCGTCGGGAAGTTGTCGCTGCCCTCGACGATGACGTCGTAGCGCGACGCGAGCTCGACCGCGTTGTGGGGGAGCATGCGCGTGAGGTGCCGCTCGATCCGCAGGTCGGGCAGCCCGAGGCGGAGCAGCGCCGAGGCCGCGGCCTCGACCTTGAGCTTGCCGACGTCCTCGTCGCGGAAGAGGATCTGGCGATGGAGGTTCGTGGTCTCGACGACGTCGTCGTCGGCGATGCCGATGGTGCCGACGCCGGCGCGCGCGAGGGCGATCGCCGCGGGACAGCCGAGGCCGCCGATGCCCACGAGGAGCACGCGCGAGCCGGCGAGGACGAGGCGGTTGCTCATCGCGGGCCGGTCCTTACATCGTCGACGGTGACGCCGGGGAAGAACTCGTCGAGGCTGAAGTAGCGCTCGCCGGTGTCGCATACCACGGTCAGCACGTTCTGCTGGGGACCGAGCTCCTTCGCGATCTCGAACGCGGTGAACACGTTCGCGCCGGCGCTGGGGCCCACGAGCAGCCCCTCGCGGCGCGCCAGGAGGAGCTTGGTACGCCACGCGTCGTCATCGGTCACGGTGCGGACCTCGCTCACCGCGGACGCGGCGTAGTTCGGCGGGACAAAGCCCGCGCCGATTCCCTGGATCTTCGTGGGGCCGCGCTCGCCGCGCGAGATCGTCGCGCACGATGCCGGCTCGACCGCAACCACGCGCACCCGGGGATGCACCTCGCGCAGCGCGGAGCCGACGCCGCTCACGGTTCCGCCCGTGCCTACCGCGGCCACGAAGGCATCGATGGAGAGCCCATCCATCGCGCCGAGGATCTCGTGCGCCGTCGTGCGCGCGTGGACCGAAGGATTGGCCGGGTTGTCGAACTGCGAGGGCATGAACGAGCCCGGCGTCCGCGCGGCGATCTTCCGTGCCTCCGCGATGGCGCCGTCCATCTGGGTCTCGGCGGGGGTTAGCACGATCTCTGCACCGTAGGCCTCCAGGAGCTGCCTGCGCTCGAGGCTCATGCTCTCGGGCATGGTGAGGATCAGCCGGTAGCCCTTGACCGCGCACACCCACGCGAGGCCGATGCCCGTGTTGCCGCTGGTCGGCTCCACGATGGGGCCCGGCGGGCGCAGGATGCCGGCCGCCTCCGCGTCCTCGATCATCGCGCGGCAGATGCGATCCTTCACGCTACCGCCGGGGTTGAGGTGCTCCATCTTCGCCCACACCGCGGCGCGCGGCGCATCGCCGACCCAGTCGCCGTGGATCTTCACCAGCGGCGTCTGGCCGACGAGGTCGAGCATCGAGGTCGCGATCATCGGCCTCTCCTTCGATGCTGCAGCGAGGCGTCCATCGCGTGGCCCACTCTAATGGGCACCTCGGATTTATCAAGGGTGCGCTTTCACTCGAAAATCCTGGACGCTCCGCCCCCCGCGGCGCACCTTGGAGGAGCATGCAAGGGTCCGACGAGGCACGCGCCATCCACGCCGAGCACCCGCCCATCGATCTCCACGCCGACACCCTGATGTGGTCGCGCTGGATCGGGTACGACCTGCACAAGGCCCACGAGGCCCCGCTCCCGTTCGCGGCGCTGGGCGGGCACGTCGACCTGCCCCGCATGCGCGAGGGCGGCATGAGCGCGCAGTTCTTCGGGCTCGTCTCGCTGCCGCTGGCGGACCGCATGAAGGGCATGGCCAAGGTCGTCCACGAGCAGATCGACGCGCTGGAGCAGCAGATCGGCAAGAAACCCGGCGCGATCCGCCTCGTGCGAAAGGCCGGTGAGATCACGAAGAGCATCGCGTCCGGCGAGCTCGGCGCGCTCCTCGGGATCGAGGGGGCCCACGCGCTCGAGGGCAACCTCGACAACGTGGCCGTCTTCTCGCGCCGCGGGGTCCGCTACATCGGGCTCCTCCACTTCTCGGCGAACGAGGCGGGCTACCCAGCCTATGGCAAGGGCCGGAAGGACGGCGGCGGGCTGACCCGGTGGGGCTACGACCTCGTCGCCGCCTGCGAGGACCAGGGCGTCCTCGTGGACCTCTCGCACGTCAACAAGCAGGGCTTCCTCGACGCCTGCCAGGTCGCGCGCAAGCCGCCCATCGTGAGCCACACCGGCGTGCTCGGCGCCTTCGAGCACTGGCGAAACATCGACGACGCCCAGCTCCGCGCGGTGGCCGACAAGGGCGGGGTGGTGGGCGTCATCTTCTGTCCGCGCTTCGTGGGGGGTGAGGGGCTGGATCCGGTGATCAAGCACCTCAAGCACATCGTCGACGTCGTCGGCGAGGACGCCCCCGCGCTCGGCAGCGACTGGGACGGCTTCATCGTTCCCACGAGGCCCCTCAAGGATCCACGCGGGCTGCCGCTCCTCACCGATGCCATGCTCGCCGCTGGCTTCTCGCGGACCGCGGTGGGGAAGATCCTGCACGACAACGTGATGCGCGTCCTGCGCGAGGCCTAAATGACAGTTCTTACCCTGGTCGGGACTTCGTCCCCCTCATCGGCTTCGCCGACGAGCCTCCCCAACTCGCCTTCGGCGACCCGTGCTCACGCACGGACCAGACGTGAATCGCCGCCTTCG
>JAYTBL010001118.1:0-2344 GCA_043736975.1 Polyangiaceae bacterium | reverse complement strand
GCGGTCGAGGCGGTCGAGGCGGTCGAGCATGGCGCCCCGCTTACGAATCTTCCGCACGCCCCGCGCCCGCACTGCTACGAGGGCCGCGAATGGCAGATACTGACCTGGAAACCCTCATCGGCCCGGCACTCGCGGGGGCGATCACGAAGAAGGGCTACACGACCCTGACCCCCGTCCAGGAGGCGGTGCTCGATCCCGCGCTCGAGGGCCGGGATCTGCGCATCAGCTCGCAGACGGGCTCGGGCAAGACCGTCGCGATCGGCCTCACGCTGCGCGCCGCGGTCGACGGTGACGTCGCCTCGACGCCCAAGGGCGCGGCGCGTCCCCGCGCGCTGGTGGTCGCGCCGACACGTGAGCTCGCGAAGCAGGTCGAGACCGAGCTCTCGTGGCTGTTCGCTCCGCTTCGCGTGAAGGTGGCCTCGGTCACGGGCGGCGGTGACTTCCGCGACGAGCGGCGCGCGCTCGGCGCAGGCCCCGCCATCGTGGTCGGCACCCCCGGCCGCCTGCTCGACCATCTCAAGCGCGGCTCGGTCGACGGCACGCAGCTCGCGGCCGTCGTGCTCGACGAGGCCGATCGCATGCTCGACCTCGGCTTCAAGGAGGACCTCGAGGCCATCCTCGCCTTCGCGCCCGAAGGCCATCGCACGCACCTCGTTTCCGCCACGTTCCCGCGCGAGGTCACGGCGCTCGCGAACCGCGTGCAGCAGGATCCGGTCCGCATCGAAGGCACGCCGCTCGGCACCGCGAACACGGACATCGAGCACCTCGTCCACCTCGTGCTGCCCAACGAGCGGCTCGACGCGATCGTCAACCTCCTCCTCGAGACGCCCGACGGTACCACCCTCATCTTCGCGCGCACCCGCGCCGACGTCGGCGAGCTCACGCACCTCCTCGGCGAGGCCGGCTTCACCGTCGGCTCGCTCTCGGGCGAGATGGAGCAGCGCGAGCGCAACAAGGCGCTCGCCGCGTTCAAGCGTGGCGATCTCGATGCGCTCGTGGCGACCGACGTCGCGGCGCGCGGCATCGACGTGCAGGACATCGCGCGCGTGCTCCATGCCGAGCCGCCGTCCGACGTCGACGCGTACACCCACCGCAGCGGCCGCACCGGCCGCGCCGGACGCCAGGGCAAGAGCTCGGTGCTGGTCACGCCCCCCGCGCTCAACCGCGTCTCCTCGCTCCTCAACCGCGCGAAGGTCCGCTGGCGCTTCGAGCCCGTGCCCACCGCGGTGAGCATCGAGTCGGCCCGCGAGGAGCGCCTCTACGAGCGGCTCACCGCGGTCGCGCCCCCGGTGGATCCCGCCGAGGAGCCGGTCGATGATCCCAGCGCCCCGCAGGAGGCCGACGACCGCTCGTGGGCGCTCGCGAAGCGCATCACCGAGGCCGGCGAGGCCACGCGCGCGCTGGCGCGCATGATCGCTCGCACCCGCGCGAGCGGCCCCGAGGCGCGGCGGATCAGCGTCATCAACGCTCCGCAGCAGCGCAAGCCCCGCCCCTGGGAGCAGAGCAACGACGGCCTGCGCGATCACGCGCCGCGCACGCAGCGCACGAACGACGACCGCGGCTTCGTGCCCGGCGACTTCGCGCGCAGCGCGCCGCGCGGCAACGCCGAGCAGGCGGGCCGTGAGGGCCGCGCGTTCGGCGAAGCGGGTCCTGGCGACTCCGCGGGCGCCGGCAGTGGCGGCTACGGCGAGGCGCGTGGCCTCCGTCCCGACCGCGGTCCCATGGGAGACGGCGGTCAGGCGCGCAACCCGCGCGATCCCGCGACCGACGCCGGCGACTGGACGACGTTCCGCGTCTCCTGGGGCCAGATCCACGGCGCCGATGCGCGGCGCCTCCTGGCGATGGTGTGCCGGCGTGGCAACATCCGCGGCAGTGACGTCGGCGCGATCCGCGTCGCGCGCACGTTCTCGACGATCGCCGTCTCCGGCGCGATCGCGAAAGCCTTCGAGCAGGCGACGCGCGAGCCCGACCCGCGCGATCCGAAGGTCCGCATCCGCCTCGAGGGCGCGGGCAGCGAAGGCAACGAGCAGGAGTACCGCGCGCCCGGCCACCCGAAGAGCGTGCGCGAGCTCCCGGCCGAGCGCAGCTCGGCGAAGGACGTCGGCGAGCTCCCGAGCGACCGCGGATCCGTCAAGAGCGTGCCCGCGGACCGCGCCTCCGCGAAGAGCGTCAAGGAGCTCCCCGCCGACCGCTCCTCCGCCAAGAGCGTCAAGGACCTCCCCGCGGATCGCAAGTCCGTCAAGGAGCTGCCCAGCGACCGCGCGTCCGTCAAGAGCGTCAGGGAGCTGCCGAGCGTCAAGGAGCTTCCCGCGGATCGCAAGTCCGTCAAGAGCGTCAAGGAGCT
>JAYTBL010001117.1:0-6007 GCA_043736975.1 Polyangiaceae bacterium | reverse complement strand
TTTTTGAGAAGACGACGACGATCCGCATCCGCCGACGAGCGGCGGACACGCGAGACCCGAGACTCCAGGGGGCCCCCGCGTCTCCGCGGGGACGAGGTCGAGGGAGACGCTCAGGCGCGCGGCGGTCGGTCGACTGTGCTGCGAATGCCGGGACGCGGGCACGACGTGCTCGCCACCGGAACAGGGAGGAGCCCGCGCGCGGAGGCAGCGAGCGTGGCGACGGCCGTGATGACGGCGGCATCGCTGGACGGCGTGGCGTCGAGAGGAGTCGGGGCCCGACCGGGCGCGGCGCGGTGACCTTCGCGGCGGCCTTCGCGCGAGGTGGGCGAGCTCACGCAGTCGTCGAGCGTGAGGCCGGTGTCGAGCGTGACCTCGACGTCCTGCATCTGCGGAGGCGGCGCGAACGTGGTGGCGCCGCGCGGATCGCAGAGCGGAGCGCGCGAGGTCGGCGGCACCGAGTTGTCGACCGGCACGGGCACCGTGCTCATGGGCGCGGTGCGCAGGTTCGTCGCGCTGGTCAGGCTCGCGTTCTGGGCGAGCGCGGGCGCGCTCACGAGCCACACGACCGCCAAGGTCGTGAGCGTGACGAACGCTCGTATGAACCGGAACCGCATCAAGCGCGGCGTAGTCTGGCCCGTCCCGGGGTCGGAACGCAAGCGCGGCCTTGGCGATGGTCGGGCTAAGTGCCTGGATGCACGTGGGGGACGCGGCGGAGATGCCACCGCGCGCCCGCCCAGCCGGCCGTCATTCCCAGCGCCGCGCCGAAGAGGATGTCGGCCGGGAAGTGCACGCCGAGCGCGCAGCGGGACATCGCGACCCCGAGCGCCGCGACCAGCGCAACGACGGAGAGGAGGATGCGCCGCTTCCTCTTCGTCGAGGAGCGCCGCGCGTGCGCCACGAGCACCACCGCGACGAACATCGCGAACGTGAAGCTCCCCGCGGCGTGACCGCTCGGGCACGAGAAATCGGTCGGCGCCTCGAACACCAGCGCGTGGACCCCCGGCACCGAGAGGTAGGGGCGCGGCCGCCGGATGATGGCCTTAAGCGTGAACACCACGATCGCGCTCCCAAGGAGCGTGGCCGCGAGCGAGGCCGCGAAGCGCCGCGTCGGCGGCGCCGCGAACAGCGGCAAGAGCGTGAGCGCGCCCCAGCCGCTGCCGATCACGGTGAGCGCGCACATGAGCGCGAGCCATCCTCCCGAGGAGAACGTCTCGTGCATCCAGAGGAAGACGCGGACGTCGAGCGAGATCAGCTCAGTCGTCCCACGAGCCGCCGCCGGTGTCGGCGATCTCAGAGGCGACGTTCGAGACGTCGAAGTCGTTCGAGGACGGCGGTGAGCAATCGCCGTCACCGGAGGAGTAGTCACCGGACGCGAGGTGGCCGAGCGACGCGCCGACTGCCGCGCCCGCGAACACCGCCGCCACGCCGCCCCAGGTGTTCACCGCCTGCATGTTCTGCTGGTGCGACTGCTGCTGCTGCGCCTGCTGCTTGCGCTGCATCGCGCCCGCGAACGCCTCGTTGCAGCTCAGACAGCTCGAGATGTGGTGGGGCGAGATCGATCCGCAGAACACGCAGCTCACGACGATCCACGCCTGGCACGCGCTGCACTTCTGCTTGCCCCAGCGGCACGCCGAGCGGCACGCGGGGTTCGGACAGGGGATGGCCTTGGCGAGCACCTCGGCCGAGACCGCCTGCCGGCAGTACTTGCAGTGGACGGCCTCGCCGTCGTCCGGGGCTCCGCACGCGGCACAGCTCGCCGAGGTTCCCTGGGTCATGAACTCGAGCATGGCACAGGATGGGCCGACGCGAAATCTCGGCCGAGGTCGCGTAGAGTCACGCGCATGCAGGAAGGCCCCGCCGCCCCGCCCCTCACGCCGCTCGCCAGCGTCCGCGAGGAGCTCGCGCGCACCGACACCGAGCTCGTCGCGCTGATCGCGAACCGCATGCGCCTCATCCGCGCGGTGGCGCAGGTGAAGGCGGAGAAGGATCTCCCCTCCTTCGATCGCGAGCGCGAGGGCGCGCACCTCGACGACCTCCTGGCGCGAGCCCGTGAGGCGGGCGTCCCCGAGGACCTGGTGCGCGACGTCTTCGCGCGCCTGTTCGCGGCCTCGCGCCTGGAGCAGCGGCGCCTGCTCCAGGCGCGCTCCGAGCACTTCTCGATCGGCATCCTGGGCGGCACGCAGGGCATGGGCGCGTTCCTGGCGCGCGTGTTCCGGGACGGCGGGTTCGAGGTGGAGGCGATGGGGCTCGGCCAGGGGGGGTCCGCGATCGAGGTGGCGTCACGCAACGATCTCGTGATCATCGCGGTGCCGATCGACATCACGGTCGACGTGATCAAGGCGGTGGCGCCGTTCGTGCGCAAGGGCGCGTGCCTCATGGACATCACGTCCATCAAGCGCCCGCCGCTCGAGGCGATGCTGGAGGCGGCGCCCGAGGGCGTCGACGTGGTGGCCACCCACCCCATGTTCGGCCCCCACGGCGTCGACTTCGATCGCCAGAAGGTCGTGCTGTGCAAGGGCCGCGGTGACGCCGCGTTCGCCCGCGTGAAGAGGCTCTTCGAGAGCTTCGGCGCCGAGACCATCGAGGCCACCGCCGAGGAGCACGACGCGCAGATGGCGCTCATCCAGGTGCTGGTGCACGAGAAGACCATGGTGCTGGGCTCGGTGCTCGCGCGCCTCGGCGCCGATCTCGAGCGGAGCCTCCAGTTCGCGAGCCCGATCTACCGCACCGAGCTCGCCATGATCGGCCGCATGTTCTCTCAGCGCGCCGAGCTCTACGCCGACATCCTGACCGTGAACCCCGAGGCCCCGCGCCTCTCGCACGTGTTCGAGCAGGAGGCCGCCTACTTCGCGCGCGCGGTGGCGATGAAGGACCGCGACTCGGTGGTGAAGCGATTCCGCGAGGTGGCCGGGTACATGAAGGACTTCGCCACCTGGGCGAAGAAGCAGTCGGACGCGATCCTCGACGACCTCGTGCGCCACGGCTGACGCCGCCTCGCGCGCGCGATCAGGCGCCGTGAGCGAGCAGATACGCGGCGGCGGCCACCACCGGCTCGACGCTCGCCGGGCGCGTCGCGCGTTCCCGCGTGAGCATCGTGTCGATCATCGCCCCGAACTGCGAAGGCAGCCCCGGGACGAGGGTCGCGATCTTCGGGATCTCGCGGGTGGCGAGGCTGCGCATCACCTGGCCGACGTTGTTGCCGGCGAGCGGGCGCTGCCCGGCGAGGCATTCGAAGAGCACCGCGCCCACCGCCCAGACGTCGGTCCGGGCGTCGATGTCGATCTCGCCATAGAGCTGCTCCGGCGCCATGTACTGCGGCGTCCCCAGCAGCTGCTTCTCCTTTGTGAGCACGCTGGTCTGGGCGGCGATGCCGGCCGTCGCGGTGAGCTTCGCGAGACCGAAGTCGAGGAGCATGGGCTTTTCTTCGCCGAGCGGGCCGCGCGCCAGGAAGATGTTCTGGGGCTTGAGATCGCGGTGCACGATGCCGAGCGCATGCGCCGCCGCGAGCGCGGAGAGCACGGGATGCATGATGCGCAGCGTGTGGCCGAGCGGAAGGCGGCCGTGTGTCTCGAGGTGACGGTCGAGCGGCTCGCCCTCGAGGAGATCCATCACCATCGCCAGCGATCCGTCGCGCTCCACCTGCACGACGTCGTGCACGTCGACGATGTTCGGGTGGTTGACGACGCCCGACACGCGCGCCTCGCGCAGGAAGCGCTTGTCGATCTCCGGGTAGCGGAACTTGAGGATCTTGAGCGCCACCGGCTTCAGCGTCACGATGTGGGTCGCGGCCCAGACCACCCCGAGCCCCCCCTCGCCGACGATCCGCTCCAGGCGATAGCGCTGCGCGACGATGTCTCCGGGCACCGACTCGCCGGGGCGGTCGGGATCCGCGCTCTGCGACGCTGGCGGCGGCGGCCGGTCCGACGCCATGGTCGGCGCCAGGGCGACGCGCTCTTCCTCGATGCTGAGCGGGCGCGCGCGCAGCCCGCTCTCGGCGGGCAGCGCCAGGGTCGCGGACGTCTCGGTCATACGGACCAGACTGCCCACCGTCTCGCGGCAGGCCGCGCAGGTGTCGAGATGGCGTGCGTGGGCCTCACTGGGGGCAAGGCCAGTGGCCACGGCGACCAGCGTGTTCTCGTCGGGACACTCCATGCTTACATCTGACTACATATCAGGAAAACACGCGCGCGCCACTCGGGTCGTGGAGGATGGCGGACCTTGCGCCGCAGGCCTACGACTTCAGAACGCCCAGGCGCTTGCCCACCTGCGCGAACGCGGTGACGGCGCGATCGATCTGCTCGTCCGTGTGCTGGGCCGAGAGCTGGACGCGGATGCGCGCCTCGCCCCTCGGGACCACCGGGAAGAAGAAGCCGATGACGTAGACCCCCTCGTCGAGCAGGCCTTTCGCCAGCTCCTGCGCGAGGCGCGCGTCACCCAGCATCACCGGGACGATCGGCGTCGAGCCCTCCTTCACCGTGAAGCCCGCCTTCACCACGCCGTCGCGGAAGCGCTTCGCGTTGCTCATCAGGCGATCGCGCAGATCGGTAGTGCTCGCGAGGAGATCGAGGATCGCCACCGACGCGCCGGCGATGGCAGGCGGGATCGAGTTGGAGAAGAGGTACGGGCGCGAGCGCTGGCGGAGGAGGTCGACGATCTCCTTCTTGCCAGTCGTGAACCCGCCCGCCGCGCCGCCCAGCGCCTTGCCCAGCGTCGAGGTCATGACGTCGACGCGCTTCTGCACGCCGAAGTGCTCGGCGGTCCCGCGTCCCGTCTTGCCGATGAAGCCGCTCGCGTGCGAGTCGTCGACCATGACCATCGCCTGGTACTTCTCGGCGAGCTCGCAGATCACGTCGAGCTTCGCGAGGTAGCCGTCCATCGAGAACACGCCATCGGTGGCGATCATGCGCAGGCGCTTGCCCTGCGTCTCCTTCAGCGCCTCCTCGAGCGCGCCCATGTCGCCGTTCGGGTAGCGCTTGCGCTCGGCCTTGCACAGGCGGACGCCGTCGATGATCGAGGCGTGGTTCAGCGCGTCGGAGATGATCGCGTCCTCCTCGCGGAGCAGCGTCTCGAAGAGGCCGCCGTTCGCGTCCCAACACGAGGAATAGAGGATGGTGTCCTCGGTGCCGAAGAACGCGGAGATCTTCTGCTCGAGGCTCTTGTGCAGATCCTGCGTCCCGCAGATGAAGCGCACCGAGCTCATCCCGAACCCGTGCGAGTCGATCGCGGCGTGCGCCGCCGCGATGACCGTGGGGTGCGAGGAGAGACCAAGATAGTTGTTCGCGCAGAAGTTCAGCACGGTGCGCCTCGCCTCTCCGCTGCCCACGCCGATCTCGGCGGACTGCGGCGTGACGATCACGCGCTCCTCCTTGTAGAGGCCGGCCTCCCGGATTTCACGGATCGTGGTCTCGAAAAATTCCTTCGCTTTGCCGAACATGCGCCACTCTTAGCGCGGGCGCGCGTCGGGGCAAACGGCGACCGCCTGGATCACTTGCCCACCCCATCGCACGCAGGCGCCACGGGCGCTTAATGAAGTGGTTCCCAAAGCAGCCGGACCTTTCCTGAATGATCTCCCATCGGCGTCGCTATGGGCCGGCCGGGATCGGTGCTTGCATCCTACACGTTCCCATGGAGACCTCACTCGACACCAAGTCCATCGCCGCCCACGTCATCGTCATCCTGTCGCGCGCTCAGGCCGACGGTCGGGCCCTCCGCCTCGACGAGGTCGCCTCCGAGATCGGCGTCCGCAAGGCCGACGTCCGCCACGTCGTCACGCGGCTCCATGCCGAGGGTCACGTCGACGCGATGCGCCTCCGCCTCACGATGACGGGCCTCGCGCTCGCGACGTCCCTCGCCAGCTCCCCGCTGCGCGACACGCGCCGCCAGGACGTGCGCATCCAGCGCGTCGCTTGATCGCTGGCACGGTGACTGCACCGCGGGCCGGCGTCCAGGCTCTTACTTGAGATCTGCCGTATCGGCAGACCGCGCCTCTGCCTGGACCGTGACGGTG
>JAYTBL010001116.1:0-6011 GCA_043736975.1 Polyangiaceae bacterium | reverse complement strand
AGCTCCGCTTTCGCGCCATCACCGATCCCGGCCTCCTCGCCGAGAACGGTGAGCTGTGCATCCGCCTGCGGCCCGACGCCGAGCGCGGCGTGCTCGTCATCGAGGACTCGGGCATCGGCATGAACGAGCAGGAGCTCATCGAGAACCTCGGCACGGTCGCGCGCTCCGGCTCGCAGGCCTTCCTCGCCAAGCTCGAGGAGAGCGCCAAGAAGGACGTCTCGATCATCGGCCAGTTCGGCGTCGGCTTCTACAGCACATACCTCGTGGCCGATCGCGTGGTGGTCACCTCGCGCGCCGCAGGCAGCGAGCACGCCTTCCGATGGACGTCGGACGGCAAGGACACCTTCACCACCGAGGAGGCCGAACGCGCCGCGCGCGGCACGTCGATCGAGCTGCACCTCAAGGAGGACCAGAAGGATCTCCTCGATCCCTGGAAGCTGCGTGATCTCGTGCGCCGCTACTCCGACTACATCGCCTACCCGATCGAGCTCGAGACGAAGGAAGAGACGCCCGCGAAGGACGATCAGCCCGCGAAGACCGAGGACAAGCGCGAGCAGATCAACAAGGCGGCCGCCCTGTGGCAGCGCTCGAAGAGCGAGATCACCGACGAGCAGTACAACGAGCTCTACAACCACCTGACCCACGACTACGAGCCTGCAGTCGCGCGCACGCACTTCCGCGTCGAGGGCAACGTCGAGTTCGTCGGCCTCTTCTTCGTCCCCAAGGAGGCGCCGTTCGACCTCGACGACCCGCGCAAGCAGCGCGGCGTGCGCCTCTTCGTGAAGCGCGTGCTGGTGATGGAGGACTGCGACGCGATCCTCCCGCAGTGGCTGCGCTTCGTGCGGGGCCTGGTCGACTCCGACGACCTGCCGCTCAACGTCTCGCGCGAGCTCCTCCAGGAGTCGGCGACGCTGCGCACCATCAAGAAGCAGGTGACGAAGCGGGTGGTCGACCTCCTCGACGAGGTCGCGGCCGAGAAGAAGGAGGACTACCTGCACCTCTGGACGACGTTCGGGCGCATCCTCAAGGAGGGCCTCGTCGTCGACGGAGGCGAATGGAAGGAGCGCATCGCGAAGCTCTCGCGCTGGTCCTCCACGTCGGACTCGGCCGAGAACCTGGTGACGCTCGACGCGTACGTCGAGCGCATGAAGGAGGGGCAGGACGCGATCTACTACGTGACCGGCGAGTCACGGGACACGCTCCTCGGCTCCCCGTACCTCGAGGTCCTTCGCGCGCGCGGCTACGAGGTCCTGCTCATGACCGACCCCATCGACACCTGGGCGGCGGAGGCCATCGGCGAGCACGCGGGCAAGAAGCTCGTCAACGCGCAGCGGGCCGACGTGAAGCTCCCCGAGGCCGACGCGGACCAGAAGCCCGAGGAGCCGAGCAAGGGCTTCGAGGCGCTCGTCGCGACCGCAAAGCAGGTGCTCGAGTCGAAGATCCGCGACGTGCGCACCTCGACGCGCCTCGTCGACTCGCCAGCGGTGCTGGTTCTCGCGCAGGGCTCGATGCCGGCGCACCTCGAGAAGATCATGCGCCAGTCGGGAAAAGAGATGCCGCGCGGCAAGCGCGATCTCGAGCTGAACCCGAACCATCCCATCGTGAAGAGCCTGGCGGCGATCGCCGCGGAGAACCCGAGCGACGCCCGCCTCCGCGATTTCGTGGTCCTGCTCTACGAGCAGTCGCTGGTGGCCGAGGGTAGCCCGCTCGACGATCCGAGCGGCTTCACGAAGCGTCTCACCTCGCTGCTGACGAGCGCGGTCGGGAAGTAGACCGCCCCGCGCTCCGTCCCGGCATCTCCCGCGCGACCTCGACGCAGAGCGCGCGGAACCATGCGTGCGCGGGCTCGAGCTGCACCGTCGTGCTGTACGCGATCGAGAACCGGAAGGGCTCGACTTCGACGGGAAGCGGCAGCACGACTAGCGGTGCCCGCTGCGCCAGTCACGCGGCTTCTCTCCCGGTGGCGCGGATGGCCCTCGGCAGCGCGTTCCTCACGAGCCGCTTGACGACGCTCCCCACCTGCCGCGCGAGCGGGCCGCTGTTGTACGTCTGACCGTAGCGCTCGCAGATCTCGCGCACCCGGGGCGCGAGCTCCGGGTACCGCGACGCGGGGAGGTCGGGGAACAGGTGGTGCTCGATCTGGTGGCTCAGATGCCCGGTGAGCACGTGGAAGCTGCGGCTGCCCTCGAGGTTCGCCGACCCGTTGAGCTGGCGGACGTACCAGGCGCCGCGCCCCTCATCGACCGTCGCCGCTTCGCGGTACATGCTCACGGCCTCCGGGAAGTGGCCGCAGAAGATGATGGTGAACGTCCAGACGTTCCGCACCCCGTTCGCGGCGAGGTTGCCGAGGGCGACGCGCGGCGCGTTCCCCAGCGCGAGCAACGGGAAGAACAGGTAGTCCTTGGCGAGCTGTCGCAGCGCCTTCTCCGCGAAGGGTCGCCCGCGCCGCAGGAGCACGCGCAGCGGCTGGCGACCCGCGAGGGTCTCGTCGATCCGTAGATCGTGCATGGCCACGCCCCACTGAAAGAAGAGCGCGAGCCACGCCGCCGAGAGCGGCTGCACCAGATGGCTCGCGTTCCAGGGCTGCTCGGGAGTCACCCGCAGAAAGCCGTAGCCGACGTCGCGATCCTTGCCGATGACGTTCGTGAACGTGTGGTGCTCGTAGTTGTGCGAGTGCCGCCAGTCGTCGGCCGCGCAGACGATGTCCCAGTCGTAGCTCTTCGACTCCAGCGCAGGGTCGCAGGTCCAGTCGTACTGGCCGTGCATCACGTTGTGCCCGATCTCCATGTTCTCGAGGATCTTGGAGGTGGCGAGCGCAGCCACGCCGGCAGCGAAGCTGAGCGGCCCGAGACCGAGGCCCAGGAGCAGGCGCCCGCAGGCCTCGCTCTGGCGGGCCCGCCGGATCACCTTGCGGATGTGCGCCACGTCGCGCTCGCCGAGATCGCGGCGCACCTCGTCACGTAGCGCATCGAGCTCGCGGCCCAGCGCGTCGCTTTCTTCCCCCGTCAGCATTCGGCTCGCAGCACCCATCACGGCTCTCCTTTCTCCGTTCCTAGATCGCCAGCTCGAGGTCGGTCCGGGCGCGCGACACGCACAGGCGGATCTGCTGATCCGGCCCATCGGTCACCGCCCCGGTCACCACGTCCTCCACGCTCCCTGATCGCAAGCGGCACGCGCACTCCCTGCAGATGCCCATCCGGCAGCCGCTCCTGGGGCGCTCGCCTGCGAGCTCCAGCTGCTCGAGCAGCGTCCCGGACCGCTCGGTGACCACGGTCCTCCCGGAGCTGAGGAGGGTGAGCGCGACCCGCGCTGACGGCGCGGCGCCCAGCGGCGAGCGGCGCGCGACCGGCGCGAAGCGCTCCACGTGGAGCCGATGCGCGAGCCCAGGCGCGCTCCAGATCGGCGCCAGCGCCGCCATCATGCCCGGAGGTCCGCACAGCATGGTCGCGCGCTCGGCGAGGTCCGGGACCGCGGATCGCAGCTGCTCGGCGTCGAGACGCCGCCCGTCCTCGTCGAGGACGAAGAGAACGCGCAGGCCCGCGTGCCGCGACGCCAGGGCCTCGAGCTCGCGCCGGAACAGCACGTCGCGGCGGGAGCGCGCGGCATGCACGAACACGACGTCGGTGAGCGCGGCGCGGCGCGCGAGATCGCGGAGAATCGACATGCAGGGCGTCGCGCCGCTGCCTCCGCTGAGGAGGAGGAGCTTGGACGGCTCCGCAGGGAGGACGAAACCGCCCGTGGCGCCGCCGAGACCGATGACATGCCCGGGCCGGAGGTGGTCGTGCATCCACGACGAGACCCGCCCCCCGGCGACCCGCTTGACGGTGATCGCGAGCCGCTCGTCCCCGGGCGCGGACGAGAGCGAGTAGCAGCGCCGCGTCCGCACTCCGTCGATCTCCACCTCCACGGTCACGAACTGGCCGGCGCGGTGGCCGCCCCAGCGCGCGTTGGGCGCGAGGCGGAAGGTGCGCACGTCGGGGGTCTCGTCGACGACCTCGATCACGCAAGCCCGCACACCGTCGGCCGACCACGTCGGGTCGAGCTCCTGCATCCAGAAGTCCAGCTGGCGATCGAGCGTCAGCTGTCGCGCCACCGTCCTGGCGGCGCGTGTCAGTGCGAACATGGGTAGCGACCTTCCTGGCGACGGGCTGCCGAGCCCGTCAACCTACGCTCGTGTAACTTACGCCATCGTAGGTAGCGGTCAAGACGCCATGCGTCAAATTATTGAATTTCCCACTATTCGACGCCACGTGTCGGTACCGCGGCCTCTTGCTTCGGCCCTACCTACACAGACGTAGTACAATCGAGACTTCATGGCCCGCGCGCCCCGCCTCACCGCCACCGCCCGCCGCGCGCAGCTCGTCGATGTCGGTCGCCTGGTCTTTGCGAAGCGCGGCTACGAAGGCGCCTCGCTCGAGGAGATCGCCGATCGCGCGAAGGTCACGCGCCCCGTCGTCTACGAGCACTTCGGTGGCAAGGAGGGTCTCTACGCGGTCGTGATCGATCGCGAGATGGAGTACCTCGTTCGTCGGATCACCGAGGCCATCGCGACCGGCACCCCGCGGGAGCGCATCGAGGCGGCGGCGCTCGCGTTCCTCTCGTACGTCAAGGATCACCCCGACGGCTTCGCGGTCCTCACCCACGACGCGCCAGTCACCACCGCGGGCGGCGGCATGTCCTCGCTGCTGAACGACATGGCCGAGCGCGTCGGCGATGTCTTCGCGGCGTCGTTCAAGGCCGCCGGGTACGACCCGAAGTCGGCGCCCATCTACGCGCACGCCCTGGTGGGGATGTTCACCTTCGTCGGCCAGTGGTGGACGCACGCGCGCAAGCCAGGCGTCGAAGAGGTCGCGAGCCACATCGCTGCGCTCGCGTGGATGGGGCTCCGGCATCTGCCGAAGCGCCCCGCCCACGTCGTCACCCGTAAACGGTGACTGGCTACTTCGCCCAGAGCTCCACGGTGGCGTTTCCGCCGCCCGGCAGGTTGCCGTAGGCGAAGCGCACCTTCTTGATGGTGCGCTTGTCGCCCGGCAAATCGATCACCTTGCTGATGTCGCCGTTGCGGAAGACCAAGCGCGTCGGAGGCGAGAAGGTCGTGCCATCGGCGAAGGTGACGAGGACGTCGAACATCTCGAGCGCGCTGTGCTCGACCTTGATCTGGATGGTCTCGAAGCGGCCTTCCTTCGCGCCGACGGTGATGGTGTCGCGGTCGGCCTTGCCGTTGACGGTGCGCTCGCCGAGCTTCTCCCAACCGGTGGTGGCCTCGATGCGCTTGTCGCCCTTGTCATCGCGGCGCTCGCCGCCGGCGCCGACGGGATGGTCGCCGTGCGCCTTCTCGACGGGCGGGTTGTTGACGCGACGAGGCTCGCCGCCGCCACACGCGACGATACCGAGACCGATACCGATACCGAGGCCGAGGCCGAGAAACAATGATGAGCCCTCAGCCGTCGAGCCGCGCCTTCACCAGCTCGGCGACCACCTTGGGATTGCCCTGGCCCTTCGTCTGCTTCATCACCATGCCGACCAACGCGCCGAACACGTTGAGATTGCCGGCCTTGTAGCGCGCGACGACCTCGGCGCTCTGCGCGAGCACCGCGTCGACGATGGGCCCGAGCGCGTCGGCGCTCGCGATCTGCTTCATGCCCTTCGCCGTGGCGATGGCGCGCGCGCCCTCGCCGGAGGTGATCATCGCCGAGAGCACGTCCTTCGCCTGCTTCGACGAGATCGTGCCCTCGACGCCGAGCAGCACGAGCTCGACGACGGCCGCGCCGCCGAACGGCACGGCGTCGAGCTTCTTCGCCCGAACCTCGCCGAGCAGGTCGTTGACCAGCACCGACGCCACGGCCGACGCCTGCTGCTTGCCGTCCGGCGTGGCGATCGCGGTGTCGAACAGCGCGCGCAGGAGCGGCTCTTGGACGAGGACGCGCGCCTCGTCGGCGGTGACGCCGTGCTGATCGACGAACGCCTGCGCCTCCGGCGACAGCGGCGCGGCCACGGTGGGAGTTGCTGCG
>JAYTBL010001115.1:0-2353 GCA_043736975.1 Polyangiaceae bacterium | reverse complement strand
GGAGCAGAAGGGAAGATCGTGTGATCCGCGCGAGCTCGTGCGCCCCCACGCCGGCAAGGATCTCCGCGAGCCGCCCGGCCTCGGCGGCTGTCCCGCGGGAATGGCGCCGGTCAGCGGCAAGCCCGGGGTCTGCATCGACCGCTGGGAGGCGCATGTCGTCGAGTTGCTCGACGACGGCACCGAGCACACCTGGAGCCCCTACTTCAATCCCGGGGACCTGCGCCTTCGCGCCAAGAGCGCTGCGGCGGCCGTCCCGCAGGCGTACATCTCCCAGGAGCAGTCGCGCGCCGCCTGCGCCGCTGCGAGCAAGCGTCTCTGCAAGGACGACGAGTGGGTCGCCGCCTGCCGCGGCAAGGCGAGCACGCGCTTCCCCTACGGCGCCGAGGAGAAGCGTGGAACCTGCAACGATCACCGCGACCAGCATCCCGCGATGCAGTACCTCGAGAGCGCGAACCTCTCGGTGTTCACGAAGCTCGAGCACCCCTGCATCAACCAGCTCGCCGACTCGCTGCTCCCCGGCAGCACGAAGAAGGCGTGCGTGACCCCGGAGGGCGTCTTCGACATCGTCGGCAATCTCCACGAGTGGACCGCCGATCCCAGCGGCCACTTCCGCGGCGGCTACTACGTCGACACGTGGATGAACGGCCGCGGCTGCGACTACGTCACGACCGCGCACGAGGCGCGCTACTGGGACTACTCGACGGGCTTTCGCTGCTGCGCGGATGTGGGCGCGGCGGGCAACGCCCCGAAGCCCTGAGCCGCGGCGCGCGGCGCGGCTCTTGCATCTGCTCGCATTCATGCGCGAGCCCGCCCCGCCGTACGCGTCGAATACCGCAGATCCCGGAGCGACTGGGCTGGCTGGCGTATCCACCCCGGATCGCCGCCGCATCGACAGCGATGTGCGCGCCTTCCTGCGTGAGCCCTCGACCCCCTGGATCGTCTTCGACCAGGACGTGCGGCCGCCGTCGCAGCTCGCCAGCGGCGAGGTCGTGCCGTGGCGTAGCGCTCTGAGCTCGGTGATGCCGGAGCACGGCTTCTTTCCCGCGACCGCGATCGTCGATGCGCAGCATCACGTCACGCCGCTCGAGCCGAGCTCGCTCGCCGTCGCCGCCGACCTCGCGGACGAGGCGGCCGCCGCGCCCGACCACGGATCGTCATCGATCCCGATGCGCGGTCCCAGCCGTCGCGTGCTCGGGGCCGCGGCCGGCGGCGCCGCGATGCTCGCGGTGCTGGCCATCGGGCTCGCTGCCCTCAGCGCCTCGCCCTCGCCGCTCGCCGAGCGCGCGCCCGCTGCGGCGAACGCGCCGGCCAGCGGCGAGCTCGTTCCGCCGGATCTCGACGTCAAGGCTGCGGCGCCCGCGGCGGTTGCGCCGGCCGTCGCCCCGCCGGTTGCGCCCGAGAGCCGCCCGCTCGCACAGCGCTTCGGTCGCCTCGCGATCGTGGGCGATGCGCGCGGTCGCGACGTGTTCCTCGACGGCAAGCGCCTGCTCGGCAAGGGCACGCGCAGCTTCACCGTGACGTGCGGGACGCACGCGATCGCGGTCGGCACGCGTGCTGACGCGCACGACCTCGATGTCCCCTGCAACGCCGAGCTCACGGTCGGGAAGTAGAGCTCCTCCGGTCAGGAGGGCGTGCGGTTCACGAGGTACGAGCTGATCACGCGCGCGGTCTCCTCGGCGATCTCCTCTTTCGTGAAGCGCACGCCCGACCAGTCGTCGCCCACGAGGATCGAGTGGTGCGCCAGCGCGACGCCGAGCAGGAGCGAGAACCCCACCGCCCGATCGCTGGGGGCCGGCGCATCGACGCATTCGCGCAGCGCCACCACCAGGCGCTGCGTCAGGTGGGCGCCGATCTGGCGGAGCCCCGCGGACAGCGCGCGGTCGGTCGCGCCGTGCGCCAGGAACGCGCGGACCAGACCCTGCCGGTCGTGCACCACGTCGAGGATGCTCCGCACCGCGATCTCGACGACGTCGCGCACGCGCGAGCCCTGCCAGCTGCCGGTCGCGGTCGCCGCCTCCACGGCGTGCGCCATCTGCTCGACGAAGCGGACATTGAGCGCGCGCAGCAGCGCGCCCATTCCTGGAAAGTGCGCGTGGAACACGTCCGTCGAGACGCCCGCGCGCTCCGCCACGTGCTCGACCTTGGTGCGCGCGAACCCGCGCGCCGAGATCTCGGCCTCGCCCGCATCGAGCAGGAACGTGATCGACACCGCGCCGCCTTCGCGCGTCTCCGCGAGCTCGTCGACCACGGGCGCCGCGCGGGTCGAGGCGAGCGAGTCGTGCTCGGTCGCGGCGCGCGAACGTCTACTCTTCGGCTTCGTAGGACGGGCCATCAGGACTCCCCGGGCCCGATG
>JAYTBL010001114.1:0-6018 GCA_043736975.1 Polyangiaceae bacterium | reverse complement strand
CTTCGAGACCGGCACCGGCACGGGGCCGGGAAGGGTGTCGTAGACGAACACGAACGGGCCCGCGGCAGGGCTGTTCGCGGGCGTCGCCGATCCGATCGGCACGCTCGCCGGCGCGGCCGGGGGCGGAGCCGCGGGGAGCGCAGCCTGGTTCGGCGCGGTGGCGGCGCGGAAATCGATCTGGGCGCCGGCGGGAACGCCCGCCTTCCAGCGGAACAGCTGCCACACCGGGGTGGTGCCGGGGCCGCACACCGCCTCGAAGTCGCGAACGAACGTGGTGGGCGGCGGGGGCACCGTGCACTGCGAGGTCTGCCGGTTGAAGCCGGCGAGCGTCAGCTTGTAGTTCGAGCCCGTCGAGTTGCGCTCCGCCTGGAAGACGCTGATCTCGTAGGTCTGGCCGACGGTGAGCGTGATCGGGGGCACGGCCGTGGCGGAAGGCGGAACGGAGACCGAGCCGCCGACATTCAGCGTGACCGTTCCGTTCGCGGGGCCGTGGGGGTTTCCGATGTCCACCACCTTCCGTCCGCCGATCCACACCCAGAGGTCGTCGTCGCCGACGAACGACAGGACCTCGCCGCCCGTGTACGTGAAGGGGAAACGAACCTCGCTCGTGAACGAGTAGTTCTTTCCGATGACCTGGTTTCCGAAGCCCAGACCGTTGATGGGGAAGAAGCCGCCGTACGCCGCGCAGGTCTGGGTCGGGACCGCGTTACCGCAGTTGATGTCGGGGAGGTTGTAGGGCGGGTCGGCAGCGCTGTCGAACTGGTAGGTGCCGAGCGGCAGCGGTGCTCCGGTCTTCAGCCGCAGGAGCTTCCCGAGAATGACCTTGTTGTTGGGATCGTCGTGGTACCAGGTGGCGTACGAAGCCGCGTTCAGGATGCACGTGAGCGGGTTGAGGAGGACCGGCTCTCGGTCCGTCGTTGCGAGACTGACCTGGGGGATGCCCTGGGCCACACCGGGGGCGCAGCCGCCGCCCGTCCCTCCCGGCTTGTGCGGAATGCTGTCGAGGAGGCCGCCGCCCCCGAACTGGAAGTCGGGCGACGTGAGGTAGCCGCCGAACGTGTCGAAGTCGCGGTAGATCACCGGGACGTCGAGGAATGTCGGCAGCGGCGCCGCGACGTTCACACAGGTCGCGCCCGGCTCGATCGTGCAGGTCGACGAGCAGCCGTCGCCGTTCGCGGCGTTGCCGTCGTCGCAGGCCTCGCCCGGGAACACGATGCCGTCGCCGCAGACCGCGGTGCAGGCCGTGGGACCCGGGCCTGCGCCCACCGGGCAGTTGAACTCCCGCTGGCAGTTGTAACAACCGTCGTAGGGGCGGTCCTTCACGAAACCCGTGGAGTCTGCGACCCAGGGCCCGTCGTCGCACTGCTCGAGGCCCTCGACGATACCGTTGCCGCAGGTGCTGGGGCTGCACGGCATGCCGGGCGTCGGGCACTTGAAGCCTGGTTCGATCTTGCACGCCGCCGAACATCCGTCGCCGGCCGCCGTGTTGCCGTCATCGCAGGTCTCGGGCACCGAGACGACCGAGTCACCGCACAGGACCCCTCCCGTGGGGACCAGCCCGCCGTCAACGACGGTGAAGGAGGGGCCCGCATCGAGGCCGATCGCCGTGTCGGAGTACGCGTTGCAGTAAGGATCGCACGGGTCGAGGGTCCCGGCCGAGGCGTCGGTCTCCGCGCTGCACGAGGCCGACCCGTAACAGTGCTTGTTGCGCCCGCACTTCTTGCCGTTGTCCTTGGCGCCCTGGCAGCGCCCGTGCCTTGCCTCGCAGGTGCCTCCCGGGCAATCGGCGCCCCCCGTGCACGCTTCGCCGTCTTGCGAGCCGTTGTCACAGATACCGATGAAGGTGCCGCACGTGCCGCCGCCGCCCGCGGGAGTGCACACGAACACGCCGCCCGTGCAGTCCGCCGCGACGTCGCAACCGAACCCCGAGCGCGTCCCACCCGAACACGTGCCGTTGAACGACACGCAGTCTCCGGGATCGGCGCAGTCCTTCGACTTGCTGCAGTTGGCGCCGTCGTTCGGTCCGCCCAGGCACTTCTTCTTGCCCCCGCTGCAGTCGAGGTCGACCGTGCAGGCGTCGCCTTGGCGCTTGCCGCTCGTACAGACCCGGAGCGGTCCGGGGTCCGCTCCCGTACACGCCCCCGGAGCGCCGAGCGCCGAGACGTGGAGGCTGCTGAAGGACTTGGTGACGACCGTTCCCTCACCGCACTCGCCGTAGATGCCCTCGGGACCGCAGGTTCGCGTGCCCACGTAGCAGTAGATGAAGTTGAGGTCCCCGTG
Organism: Polyangiaceae bacterium; assembly: GCA_043736975.1. GTDB lineage: Bacteria > Myxococcota_A > Polyangia > Polyangiales > Polyangiaceae > Labilithrix. The sequence goes on along the minus strand of JAYTBL010001114.1, from coordinate 3,738 downwards.
CACGGTCTTGCCGCACGGGACGACGCTGCCGGGCGTGCACGTGCAGCCGGTCTGGGGGGTGGCGCATGCGCCCAGCGGGGGCTGGTTGCTCCCGTCCCCGCTCGCGGCGGGGCGAGGATCGCCGCAAGAAGCGATGACACCAACGACCGCGGTGGCGAGCGTGAGGGTCACCGCCACACTCATCCGGCGCGCACCCGTCCAACGTCCGCTCATCTTGTCTCCCGCGTCGGCGGCTCCGCCACCGCTGGCTGAAGTCCTGAGGCTACACAGAACGCGCGTGCTAGCCGCAGGCATTCGATCCGTCCGACGGGGCACCGAGGGTTACACCCCGTCCGCGCCTCGCGCGGCGGCCCGAGCGCGCAAAACAAAGCGGAGCCTCCACCTTTTTGCGAGGTCGGGCGGCGACGAGCATGCGGCGGTTGTCGCTCCCGCGAGCGGCGTGTAGCGTCTCTCCATGGCGCTTGCGCGCGCTCGCTATCGACTGGCGTTCTTCTTGGTGGCGAGCGCCGCGATCGGCTCGGGCATCGCCTTCGGCTGCTCTTCGTCGGATCGACCGGCATCCAGCGGAGGCACCACCGGGGTCGACGCGCCGACCTACGAGGGCTCGACGCCCGTCGACGCCCGCGGCGATCAGGATCCTTCCGATGCGGCGCGCGACCAGCTCTCGGACGACGGGCAGTGCGTCGACGATCGACCCGCGCCCACGATCGATGGCGGCTTCGACGGTAGTGACGACGCCGGTCGCCCGATCTGTCCGACGACCGGCACCTGCGCGACGTACTGCGACAACGTCGTCGCGCACTACAAACTCGGCGTGGCGCAGGTGGCCGTCACGTGCATGCGGCGGTTGCCCGACTGCTCGAAGGTCCTCGACGTCCGACTGTGCGTCCAGAACGCGATGGCCCAGGCATGTCAGGACACGACCGCGCCCGCAGCATGCGCGCCGCTCGTCCTGCCCTGCGATCCGAAAGCAGGCGGCTTCGGCAGCCTCATCGACGAGAGCGGCTGCGAGGCCTTCATGAAGGCCCTCAATCCGACGGGACGGGGAGCCCTCGCCTCCTGCATCAAGGGCAAGATCAACGCAGGAACGTGCGCGAGCGAAGTCACCGAGTGCACTGACCAGATCCAGCAGTAGATCCTCCAGCCCTTCGCTAATTTGACGCCCGCTTCGTGAAGTGGGAACACTCCCTACATGGGGTTGAGCCGACGCTTCCTCCTGCCGCTCTGTGCGGCAGCTCTGCTGTTCTCCGATCACCTGGCGGAGGCGGCGCCTCCCGTGGGGAAGCCTCCGGCGTCCAAGCCGCACGCGCCGTCGACCCCGGCGAAAGGGGGCGGCAGCCCCTCGACCAGCGCGCAGCCGAGCAAGACGCAGGATACGAACGTGCGCCGCTCGGTCGCGGGCGGACCCACGCTCGACGATACCTCTGTCGGCGCGGACACCCCCGAGCTGCGCGCGCTGCACGCCGCGGAGCGTGAGCTCTTCCCGCCGGCCTCGCCCGCGATCGGCTCGCCGTGGCCCTCCGAGCTGCCGTTCCCGGTCGCGACCACCGACGATCGCCCGCGCGTCCACGCCTCGGGCCTCTCACCGGTGCCGCCCGCGAGCACCCCAAAGGCCGCCGACGGCGGCAAGGATCTGGCGTGGCTCGGGAAGCTCGATCTGCCCGATCTCCCCATCCGCTGGGACGCGCGCGTCGTGAAGTACCTCGAGTTCTTCAAGGATGATCCGCGCGGCCGCGCCACGCTCTCGACCTGGCTACGACGCTCGGGTCGCTACCGCGACGCGATCCGCAAGGCGTTCCGCAAGAAGGGCCTGCCCGAGGATCTGATCTGGCTCGCGATGATCGAGAGCGGCTTCGAGCCCACCGCGCGCTCGCCGGTGGGCGCGGTCGGCCTCTGGCAGTTCATGCCCGAGACCGGGAAGATCTACGGCCTCGCGCAGGATCGCTGGTCGGACACGCGCATGAGCCTCACCGCTGCGACCGAGGCGGCCGCGGACTTCCTCGCGGATCTGCACCGCCGCTTCGGCAGCTGGGATCTGGCGATGGCCGCGTACAACATGGGCTATGGCGGCGTGCTCTCCGCGGTGCGGCGCTACAACACGAACGACTACTGGGCGCTCTCCAAGCTCGAAGGCAGCTTCCCCTGGGAGACCACGCTCTACGTCCCCAAGATCCTCGCGGCAGCGATCGTCTCGCGCAACCTCGCGGCGTTCGGCTACCAGGACGTGAACGTGGAGGCGCCGCTCGACGGTGAGGACGTCCCGGTCGCGCCCGGCACCGCGCTCTCGGCGGTCGCGACCGCGTGCGGCGTCACCACCAAGGAGGTCGAGCAGCGCAACCCCGATCTCCGCGCGTCGCGCACGCCGCCCACGCAGGAGGACTGGCGCGTGCTGGTGCCGGCCGGCAAGGCGAGCGGCTGCAACCAGAACCTCGCCAAGGTTCGCAAGGACCAGCCGGCGATGGAGCGCTATGTGGTGCGCTTCGGCGAGTCGATCGAGCAGATCGCCCAGGCGCGCAAGGTCTCGGTGGCGAAGCTCGTCGAGCTCAACGCGCTCGCGCCGGGCGAGGTCCTCAAGGGCGGCATGACGCTCCTCGTGCCCAAGGCCGACCCCAGCGACCGCTCCGCGCCTGACCCCGCGAAGAAGGCCGACAAGCCCGTGGTCGTGGTGCCGCAGGACGTCTTCGTCTATCCCGATCGCCGTCGCGTCTTCTACCGCGTGCAGGTCGGCGACACGGTGCGTGACGTCTGCACGTCGTTCAAGGTCACGCCCGACGAGCTGCGACGGTGGAACGAGATCGATCCGTCCGCGCGCCTCGTCGAGGGCATGACGATGCAGATCTTCGCGCCCACCTCGGCCGATCTCTCGAAGACCGTCGTTCTCGGCGAGGGCGACGTCCGCACCGTGGTCGCCGGCACCGACGACTTCTTCCACAACTGGGACGAGAAGGGCCGGAAGCGCCTGGTCGTCACTGCGCACGCCGGCGACACGCTCGAGTCGATCGGCAAGAAGAACGGCGTGACCACGAACCTGATGGAGCGCATCAACCGCCGAGGCCGCTCCGAGGTGCTCGCCGAGGGCGATCGCATCGTGGTTTGGGTCCCGGGCAACGGCGCGGCGACCAGCCCTGGTGCACAGGCCGCGAACGACGCGCCGCTGCGCTCGGCGGGCGCGGTCCGTCAGCCCACGCCGCCGCTGGGCACCGCGCCGGCGCCGGACTCGCTGCCCGCGTTGCCCTGAACGCTCACTTCCCCGAGAGGTAGTCGAAGTCCGAGCGGAGGTCGGCGTCGCTGATGTCCGCGCTCGCGAACGGCGGCATCTCGCCCTTGCCCGCGCGCACGAACGCCACGTAGCTGTCGGCGTCGGGCTTGCCGGGGAGCTTCGGATACTTGCCCTCGCCCAGGCCGGCCGCGCCATGGCAGCGCGCGCATCTCCGGCTGAACGAGGAGGAGAGCGCCGCGGAGGTCGAGCCGGCGTCGGTCGGCTTCACCGGGCTCGGATCGTCCGAGGAGCTGCAAGCCATCATTGAAAGTGCAAGCCCTGCGAACACCAGGGCCACCGTCTTCGTCACGTTACGTCCCGCGATCATCCATCCTCCACTGTTTCGGCTCATCTCGGATCACTCATTGACCGGCGGCGTCGGCGATCGGCGCGTCCGGCGTGGCGTCTTTGGGGCGCGCCGCGTCCATTGGCTCGGGCTCTTCGGGGCCCGGGGGCGCCGGTCCTGCGCCTGGCGGAAT
>JAYTBL010001113.1:0-2361 GCA_043736975.1 Polyangiaceae bacterium | reverse complement strand
CCACCCCACGTCGCAAGAGCCCGCGACCCCACCTACGACGACGCCGCCTGAACCCGAGGCATCACGGAGCGCCAGCGCGACCCCGGGGCCCACCTGCGACCGGGACCCCCAAATTGCCGTCCCCCAGCCCACTCATGAGGCCCGACACCTCCACCGACCCCGCCGAACCGGACGAACCGGACCCCCTTCAGGCGAAAAGTGCTTTGCTTGGACTTTCCCCTCCGTCCGCGGGGATGGATCCGGGCGATTTCGTGCTTGCGTGGCTCAAGGGCTTCAATCCCGGCAAGATCAACGGCTTCCCGGTCACCAACCGCAGCAAGGGTGCCGAGGCGCTCATCACGGCGTGGCCGAAGACGAGTGCCGGCAAGCTCGATCTCGCGAAGTCGCCTTTCGTGCTGCTCGCGATCACGAACCGGATCGACCTGGGCGCCAGCAATACCGATCCGGGTGAAGGGCGCCTCGTGTTCGGCCTCTCGGACGGCCGGCCGATGACGGTCATCTTCGAATACAAGCTGCCCACGAAGATCGCGCGCAAGGAATGGGCAAAGAAGTGGCACGCCCTCGCCCCGCTCGACTTCGGCACGCCGTACAACAAGGCGCTCGTCGCGCTCACCGATCTGTTCGTCGGCAAGAACGCGAGCCCGGCGCGGGCCAATGGCAGCGCCATCGGGCAGGTTCGTACGAACGAGATCCAGCTCGCCCTCGACAGCGGGATCGCGCCAGTTTGGAGCCTGCGCGAGTTTCATCTCGTCGAGAGCGTGCTCACGCCGGCACCGGTCACGAAGACGCCCGATGGCAGCCTGAACAGCTTGAAGAAGCTCGCCGAGTTCATCACAGCGAACGCCGCGAAGGTGAAGAAGGGCACGGCCGCGCTCCCCACCGAGATGTGGGGCGGCGAGTCGCTAATGAACGGCGCCGCGACGACGTGGACCTTCCCCGGCATGGAGGACGCGACGCGCAAAGCGTTCGCGCAACAGGCCTGCAACGGCTGTCACGCCGGCGAGCAGCCGAACATCGACGGCTTCTAGCTGAAGACCGGCGACGCCAGGAAGGACGGCACGAGCCGCCTCTCCGCCTTCGAGCTGATCGACGACATGGTCCAGCGCACCGCGGTGATGGTGAAGCTCCCGCCTGCGGGCGCCTCGGCCAAATCCGTCCCGACCCGCGGCGGCGTCGACTGACCCGCGCGGTCGGTCCGACGATCAGAGATGATGCCTCGCAGACGGTCGTCTTCGGGTCAGGGGCGGAGCAAGATGTCATGCTCGCCGGTGAACTGGCGATTCACCAGCGAGAGGGCGAGCCCCCCCTGTACGGCCACGTAGGCAGCATCGTACGTCGTCGCCGTGCCCTCGGAGCTGGTGAGGACGAGCTCGTGATCGCTGGCGGTGAACGTCCCGTCTTCGACCACCTTCTCGCGCCGGGTGTCGATGCTCACATCCTGGTCTCGGTGGTAGCTCGGCTGCGCGAAGGTGAGGTCGAGCCGGAAGCTCGAGACGGTGAGGCCGGTGACCGTGCTCGCCGAGGATCCTGCGACCGTGAACGAGGTGCTCCACGCGCCTTCGAGGGTCTCGCAGGCCAGCGGAAAGTCGTTGTAGCGGTGCATGGCGGCGAGCCCAGCCCCGTCCTTGAACAAGGCGCGGAAGGTCGCCTCGTCCTTCGTGATGCCGACGACCGGCCGCGAGGTTCCGTTGAAGGTCACGTCCGCGAGCCCGATGAAGCCGGTCGTCCCGCTCGCGATCTCCGTCGCCGGTCCGCCGACCATGTCGCGGTTCGCGATGCTGCGGGGGCCGCTCGTGAAACGCTTGCCGAGGATGCGCGTCCACAGGTTCTCGAGGACGCCATCCCCGGCGCGCAGCGTGTCATCGAGCTTGATCGCCCAGTTCAGCTCGACGATCGCGTCTTCGCGCGAGAGCTCGACGTAGTCGGGGCCGATGATCTGCGTCCAGCCGTCGGTCTGGAGGGCCGTCTTCGTGCAGTCTTTCGGTCCGGTCACGGTCGAATCGGGCGCCCCGCCCTCGGGGGTCGAGATGCCCCCGTCCCTAGCGTTCGTCTGCGGCGCAGACGTGCTGCAGGCGGCGCCTCCAGCCGCGAGTACCAGCGCGAGCAGCGGGAGCAGCGGGAGCAGCGGGAGCAGCTTGGACATCATCCATTCGTATCGCCTCCAGCTCATCTGGATCAACGGCGCCCTCCGTGGGCGTTGACAGGAACACGGTGCGTTCATGGGGGCGTCAGTGCGGCGCCCGGAACCCGGCCGCATGGACTGGGCTGCGCTTGTCCAGCGCGTCTACCTCTACGACGTCCTCGCCTGTCCCTGCGGAGGAGCCCGCACCATCCTCGCGGACGTCAGCGATCCCGAGCTCG
>JAYTBL010001112.1:0-6045 GCA_043736975.1 Polyangiaceae bacterium | reverse complement strand
GTTCTTGGTTGAGCAGGGACTTGGTGAGGCCTTCGAGTTGACGCTCGCGGAGCTCGCGCCACTTGAGACCGCGCAGCTTGTTCGACGTGATGGGCGTCTGCGCCCAGCCGTACTCGAGGCGGATCGCCGTGAAGGCCAGAAGCGGTTTGAGACCGTTGGGGCTGACGACCTGCATGGCCGCGTCGTTGCTCCACGCGGCCTTGAGGTCGACGAACGCCGCGCGCGCGGCCTCGGGGCTGTCGGCATACGCGACGGCGTACCACGCGACCTGGAACGCGACCTGGAACGCGGCCTGGTAGCGACGCGGCACCAGCGGCATCACGTTGCGGGCCTTGTGCACCCAACACCGCAACACCTTCGCGTTCGAGAACGCTTCGCGGAACGCGTCGCCGAGACCGGGCAAGCCGTCGATGATGCCGGCGAGCACGCACGATCCGTCGAGCCCTCGCTCCTTGAGATCCACGAACACGGCGTCCCATGCCGTGCGGCTGTCCTTGTCGCCTTGGACCATGGAAAGCACGCTCTTTCTGCCTGTTTCGTCGACTCCGAGGACCACCAATGTCGGCTCGACGTCGACGGTCGTGCGGCGGACGCGAAAGTTGGTTCCGTCGACGTAGAGGTACATCCACTTGCGATCACCGAGAGGCCGCGAGAGGAACGCCTTCGCGGCCGGCACGATCGTGTGCAGCGCGTTCGACACCTCCTTCGCCGACACGCGGATGCCGAGCAGTGGACCGCTCATCTGCGCAAGCATGCGCGTCGACGGCCCGGCGAGGTTCAACAGCGCGATGTCCCTCTCCCAAACGCACGCGAGACGAATCCATTCCGCTTGTTGCCGGCCTCCTCTCCACGGCCGAGGAACAACTCGATCTCCGCCGCCATGACCCGCTCGAGAACATCCCGAACTCCAGTGCGCATCTCCGTCACGACCTCGCGCATCGCCAGGCCCGGCGACGCCTCGAACCGCTTCGCGAGCTCGATGACATTCGCGATGCGGATGACGATCTTCATCAGCGTCTCATACACACTCTTCGTCTGCGACATGACCGGGCACTCCTTTCGGAAAGTGACCGGACACAAGATTCTCTACACGACCGGTTCCAGCGTCGCTTTGACTCGTTTGCGCTAGCCAATGCCTTCGGTGCGTGTGGATCGGCGGTCCCCGGCAGCCTTCGGAGTCCGAGCCGGGAACGGCTCCCGACCGCTCCCGCCCAGAGGACCACGCCGTCGCATCGACGGCGTGGTGCCCTGTCGCCGAGGCAAGAGCAGATCGATGCTCGGAAGCTCGGAGACGAGGCCTTCGCCGATTTGCAACGTCTGACGCGCATCCCAGGCCTCTTGAAAGGTCAGGCGCTCGAGGGTGGGCGCCGTCGCCGCGCGCGCGATGAGGACGTCGACGCGCTGACCGTTTTCGAGCACGTAGCGGCCCCGCTTTCGAGCCTCTTCGGGCGGGTGGTTGGGATAGTGGTCGAGCGCCGCAAAAGCGGCGTTGAGTTTCTCGACGTCGTCGAAATGCAACCACACGTCGTAGTCCGACGTCATCACCGGCGCCCCGAGGGCGATGAGGGCGCGCCGCCCGATGAGCAACGCGCGCGCGCCGCTCACGGCTACGGTGCGAAAGAAGTCCTCGTCGTAGAACTCGCCCCCGGCCTCCACGCAACACATTCTAGCCGAATCCAGCGGCCACCACGAGCGGCCGGGCACGTCGTGCGCCCGCGTCGTCCGCGATCACGCGCTGGATCGCCCGCGCCACCGCGCAGAGAGCGTTGACCGGTCGGCCATGTCAGTGCGCTTCAAGCGGGTCGCGAACGAAGCTCGACGCCGAACGCCTCGTGGGGCCGTCGAAGCTCAACGAGGCAGGAAGGGCGGGGCCAGCCGGCGGTGGAACGGAGCGGTCGCACATGTGTGCAAGGTCAGAAGGACGGACGGCGAGAAATTCGGGACAATTTGGCGCGAATTCCGGGGCGAAGCGCGGATCGGTGCCCGAGAGCCTCGGGGGCTCTCCAGGTGCGAGGGAGACGACGCGGCGTCGGCGCCGCTCCGGATGCGCAGCGCGCGACTTGCCCAGGATGGCGGCCCTCGCGCAGGCGCGCGCTTGGGAGGAGCGGTGGGCTCGCCAAGGGCCTGGAGGAACCTGCGCACCTCGTCCGGATCGCGCACGAGCGCGAGGATGCGCATGCGGCCTTGGCAGTTCGGGCACGCGAAGGCGTCGATGCCGAGGGTGCGGAGCAGCTCCGCCCAGGAGCGGTACCGGCAGCCGGCGCGCTTCGGTTTGCTCGACTCGCACTCCGCAACCTCGACGGCCGGAGGAGGAGCGGTAGAAGTCGAGAACGCTCTTGCGCGTCCGCGGCCGCGGCGTACCTGCGCTGACCGCTCTTGCGACCCTGATCCCGCCATGGTGGCGTGAGCTCGAGGTCACGACACTCGGGACGTGCCGACGACGGTTTGCTGCTCCCTCCGGGGGAGGCGCGATGGCCGTACGATTGCTGGGCGTCGGCGCGAGTGACGTCTACGTCATACCGAAGTCGGATACGAACACGGCGATTCTTGCGGTCCCCAAGGCGGGCGGCGCTCCGCGACCCTTGACGACGCTCCCCGACGCGACCTGGGGCGACCTGGGGCGACGAGGTCGATTCCACGCACCTGACCAACGACGCGTCCGCGGCGTACTACGTGGACCAGGTTGCTCGAGGCCCTGTGCGAGTCGACCGAAGCTCCCGAGCGCTCCCGCTCGTGGCCCTACGGGCTACGCGCCGGCGCCAGCTCGAGGATCAGCGGCGCATGATCGCTCCCGAAGCGATGCTCCGGCGCCTCGTCGATATCGGCGACGCGCACGCGCGATATCAACCTCGAAGACGCGAGGATCTGATCGACCCGCGCCGCGTCGGTCCTTCGCGCGCCGGGACGAAACCAGGAGAACTTCTGCACGCCCGGGTTCTTCGCGCGGAAGGTGTCGACCAGATCGAGGTCGGGCATCATGACGTCGAGGAAGAGGCGACGCGCCGTGGCATGCGGCTCCTCGGTCCTCAGGCGCGGCACCGTATCGAACGCGGTCGGCGTGACGTTCCAGTCGCCGGCGAGGACCAGATCGCCAGGGAGCGCGTCGGCGTACTCTGCGAGCCGGCGCTGGAATGTCTGCTTGAAGGTGTGTCGGTCGCCGGTGATTCGGCCGAGATCGTGGTCGTAGTAGGGCTTGTCGGTCCCGTTCACGGCGTAGACGTTCACGACCGAGAGTCCGCCGAGGGCGACCGCCACCACGCGTCCCTCCCGGTCCCACGCCGGCGGCGAGAGCGCCTGCGCCGCCAGCTCCTGCCGGACGTAGGTGACGACGCCGTACAGGCGGCCGCCGCGAAACGTCACGTTCTTCGGATCGTCAGCGAGCGCGAAGTGGCAGTCGTAGCCGGGCAGCGCGCCGCGCATCGCGGTGATGTCGGCCTGGTCACCCGGGCGCACGCGGATCTCTTGCATGCAAAGGAGGTCGGGCGTCCCGAAGCAGGCGAGCACCGCGCTCGGCGAGCGCAGGAAGCGCGTCAGGGTCTCGACGTTCCACGAGACGATGCGAAGAACGCTCACCGCTCGGTGAGTAGCCGCGGGCGGCCCCCGAAGCCATCGCGGCGCGCTTCGTCGCGAGTGTCACCCGAACGGACGGCGTCCCGATCTCCCTCGAGCGCGATCTGGATCAGCTCTTTGTCGGAACTGGCGTCGTAGCTGACGGGCGGACAGCCCGACAAGGGAGGAGCCGGCGCAGCGCGGTAGGCGCGGGGTATCCAGCGGCCGCAAATGCCCTCGCGAGCGCCGGTGCGGAGCTGAACCCGACCTCCTCGGCGATGTCGGCGACGGTGGCTCCCGGCGCCGTGAGGAGGACGGCCGCGAGCTGCAGGCGAAAGCGGTTCCGTGTGTCCCGCCAGTTCCCGTAGTTCGTCCCGTAGCGATCGGCAAAGTCGTGAAGCACCCGCTGCAGCTGGCGAGGCGAGAGCGCGGCGAGCTCCCCGAGGCTGGCCGCGTCGCCGCTCATCGCCAGCGTCGCGAAGATCGAGTCGATCGCGCGGCTGATGCGCTCGTCGCGGTCGCTTGGCTCGCCGCGGAGCGACGCCGCCGAGAGCGTCCCGACCGGTGCGCCGACGCCTTCCAGCGTTCGAATCACCAGAGCGAACACGTCGCGTTGCGCCCTTGCTTCGTCAGCGAGGGCACCGACGAGCGCATCACTTGTCGCCGACGATACCGACCTGAAGGAGCGCCAGGACGCGTCGGCCCGTCCCGCTCCTCCACGGGAAGGCGCGCGTCAGCACGCGTTCGTCCACGATGACGCCGCGGTAGTCGGTGCGCCGCACCGTGATCTCGGGGCGCCGCAGCGCCACGAGCTCGATCGTCTTGCCGGTGCTCGGCGAGACATGTCGAAGGTGCGCACGTATCGCCAACCGCTCGAGCAAGAAGAGTCAATCCAACCACGACGGCAGTTCGCGTCAAGAGGCGCGGGCTCGTAGGCGAGCACGGTGGCGTCAGAAGATCATCGCGCCGAGGCACGGGAGAATCCCCGAGGCAATTGCTCCCGCGGAGGGCACGCTGAGAAACTCGCCGCGTCCACCGCTCGTCCTGCCGCCTAGCGCGATGAAGAGACCGACACCCGCGACGGGCGCCGCAACACGCACGCCGAAATCGAGCGCAGCGACGGCCGGTCGACCGTGCCTCAGGTGCACGATGGGTCCGCCGAACGGGTAGACGAGGGCTCCGACGCCGATGATCGTTGTCAGCAGCGCGATGCCGTCGACGATCATGACCGTACCGCCGTACCAGAGCGTGCGCGGCCTTGCGTGAAGGGTGTCGGCGAGCGCCCGCATCACCTCCGACAGCTCTCGGCGCCCATCGTCGGGCGCGAGGCCACGAAGCCGGGCGTACTCGACAAGGACAACTGTCGCCTCTACTTCGTTGGCGGCGATCCGGCGACCCTCAGAATCGCGACGCGTCCGAAATAGTGGTCGGTGGTTCCAGTGCGAGCGCAATTCGCATAACCCGCGATGCACGAAGCCGCTGCGCGGCAGCATCTTCATGATCGCGGTAGCCGTTGAGCTCGGGAGCCGCGCCTGACTCGCGTCGTCTCCCGCGCGTGCGCGGCTATGGCTTCCATGAACCTGCAGAAGCGAACCGCGAGGCTCAAGCAGACGTAGCCGGGCGGCACGTCCACGTGCGTGCGAGACCAAGTACAAGCGCCGCGAGGACGCGGCCGACGACGTCGACAAAGCCCGATCCCGCTCCGACGAGCTCGCTGCCCGCGAAGGATCGCCCCAACGGCGGGCCGGCGGGCGCCTGTGTGCTCGGCTTCACGGACAAATGCTTGTTCGTCGGCGAGGAGTGCACGAGCGGCGCATGCGTCTACGCGGGCAAGGGCGACGACGCATCGTCCTGGCGCTCGCCGTCCAGCTGCAATCGCGCCTGCACTGGAGCCCCCACGACATATCCATGAGCCGATCGGTGCTTGGACCGCAGAAGCCTCTCTCCGCGCACGTGCCGCCGCCCGGCGGGGTCGGCTACTTGCAGATGCCGGCACCGCTGCCGTTGGCGACCGTGCAGATGTCGGCGTCGAAGACGCCCTTGATGAACTTCCCGTCGTTGCCCCTCATCTCGTACGAGCCCGTGACGTGGGTCGCGGTGAGCGTGGTGATCACGACCTTGTTGACGGTCGCCGTCGCGAGCGTGATCGGGAACACGGCCGAGTCCGAGGAGCACATCGTGTCGAGCGTGCTTCGGCCGTAGTAGACGAGCCCGTTCTGCCCATCGCCTGTCTTCTCGATCGGAAAGGTGCCCGGCTTGAGCTCCGCGGCGGCTGCGGTCGCGCCTACCGCCTCGATCTCGAACTCGGCCTCCTTTGATCCCTTTCGCTCGGTTTTCGTTCCACGGTCCGCGCAGGCGCCGGCATGATCGAAGAACTTGATCTTGAGCTCGGAGGAGTATCCGGCGCCGGCGACCTTTGCGGGGCGGTACGTCGCGTAGACGTCCTTCACGGCGAGCGAGAAGTCGCCGACGTTGCTCTCGTACGTGCCGGTGCCG
>JAYTBL010001111.1:0-6049 GCA_043736975.1 Polyangiaceae bacterium | reverse complement strand
ACGCGACGCTGCTGCGCGCGACGAGCGCCGGGATCACCAGCAAGCGCTTCGAGGTCGCGCCGCTCGCCAACAGCCTCTCGTTCTCCGCGGACGGTCGCTTCGCGATCGCCTGGGGCGATGCGCTGAAGGCGAAGACCGCCGCGCCCAAGACGCAGGGCTATCAGGATCTGACGGTGCTCGATCTGGCCGCCGGCACCTCCACGGTGCTCGCGGTCGGTTACCGACCGGTCAAGGTCGGCTTCGCGGCGGGGCAGGCCCGCGCGTATGCCGTCACGCAGGACGGGATCGCCATCCTCGATCTCACGGGGGCGCCGCTGGTCGTGAAGAACGTCGCGGTCTCCGATACCCCGAACGACGACCCGGGCTCGCGCGACGTCTCGGTGACGCCCAACGGCAACCTCGCGCTGATTCGCCGCGACGGCTCGGCAGCGGTGACCGTCGTGGCGCTCGACACCGGAACGCGCGTTGACGTCACGCTCCCCGCCGCGGTCACCGACCTCGATCTCGACGACGTCGGCAATCGCGCGGTCGCGGTCATGCGCTCCACGGCCCAGGTCGCGGTGCTGCCCATCCCTGGCGTGCTGACCGCACCCACGATCTTCACCACCGTCACCGTGACCGGCGAGACGATCGGCTCGGTGGCGCTCTCGCCCGGCGGCACGAAGGGGCTCCTCTACACCAACGCCTCGGCGGCGGAGCGCGTCACCATCCTCGATCTCTCGCTGCAGCCGCCGCCGTTCCGCACCGTGCGGCTCTACTCGCCGGTGCTCGCGGTGTTCAGCTCGCCCGACGCCGCGCACGCGGTGGTGCTGCACGATCAGACGGCGGGAACGGGCGGCAACCCGGGCAGCCCGGGGGCGTTCAGCATCGTCCCGCTGGCGGCCACGCTCCCCGCGAAGATCGTGGCCACGCTCGCGCCGCCGACCGCGGTGGCGGTGACGAACGACCGCGCGATCATCGCCGAGCGCGACGACAAGACGAAGGTGTTCGGCGCCTACCTCGCGCGCATGCCGCAGCTCATGGTCGAGCGCTACGCGCTCGCGAGCCCGCCCATCGCGGTGGGCGTCGTGGAAGGGGCGAAGCGTGCGTTCATCGCGCAGCAACATCCCGATGGGCGTCTCACCTTCATCGATCTCGACACCGGCGTCGCGCGCACGCTGACCGGCTTCGAGCTGTCCTCGCGCGTCGTCGACGGGAGCAAGCCATGAGCCGCAAGATCCTCATTCTCTCGGCGCTGATCGCGGCCGCCGCGGCCTGCGGCGATCGCCCGGACCGCTTCGATGCGCCGGTCGGCACCATCCAGGCGTTCGGCCTCGACGATTCCGTCATCCTCCTCGACAACGGCGCGAACCGCGCCGTGGGGATCAGCCCGATCGCCGACCAGGAGATCGATCGCTGGAGCGTGAGCATCGGCAAGGGCGTCATCCGCGCCGAGGCCTCCACCGATGGCCGGCGCCTCTTCGTCCTCTCTACCGGCGACGTCACGCGCAGGAAGGGGAGCGACGAGAAGCCGAGCCTCACCGTGATCGAGCGCGGGGCGGCGCGCCGCTTCCCGCTCGAGTCGCCGCACTCCGGGCTCTCGATCGACCCGCTCGGGCGCTGGGTGGCGATCTTCGCGGCGCCCGCCGCGGCAGGGGTCACGGCGCAGGCGAGCTTCGTGGAGAACCCGAACGAGATCGTCCTCGTCGACCTCACCGCGCCGGTCGAGACCGCGGTCACGCCGCGCACGCTGCGCAGCTTCGGCGGCTTCCCGCAGCGCGTCTCGTTCACGCCCCAGGTCCTGCTTCCGGGCGGGCCCCGGCGGCTGATGGTGGTGGAGACGGACCAGGACGTCGCCCTGCTCGACCTCGACAACGTGCGTACGACGCCGCAGCGCCCCGAGATCACCGTGCGCCTCACCAGCGGCACGAGCTCGCTCCCGAATCGCCCGGGCGGCATCGTCGTTGACGACGGCGACCCGGCGCGCAACGACGACACCCGCATCGGGATCCGTCTGGAGAACAGCTCGAGCGTCGTGGCGCTCACGCTCGTGCCCGCCGTCCCCGGCGCGAAGACCGAGGATCCCGCGCAGGTCCCGAACGACTTCCGCGCCGACGTGAACCTCGCCGACGTCGGGGGCGTGCCGGGCGACATCGTGTTCGTTCGCACCGATGTCGGGCTGCGCCTCGCCGCCGTGGTTCCCACCACGAAGACGGCGGTGCTCGTCGATCTCGACACCAGCATCACCACCAACGTGGATCTTCCCGAGCCCTACGCGAGGATCTCGCTCATCACGAGCGTGGTGGGCGGGACCGGCGGCGACACCGTGCTGCTCTACGGCACCGGCGGATCGCGCGGCGTCGCGTTCTGGTCGCTCGGTCGCGCCACCGGGACGCCGTACCGCTCGGTGGAGGTGGTCTCGCTCGCCACCGCCATCGGGTCGGTGCTCGACGTCCCGCCGCCGCGGCCCGAGCTCAAGGTGCTGCAGGGAAGCGGGACCAACGCGTTCTACGTCCTGAACCTCGCCACGCGAACCGCCTCGCCCCTCACCACGCTCGGGAGCGCGTCGCTCCTCGTCTCGCGGGACGGGCTCCGCCTCTGGGCGTACGCGAAGGGCGGGCCCAACCTCGCCCAGGTCGGCCTCGGCGATCTTCATCCGCTCCCCTTGCCGCTCGATCGCCCGATCGATGCGGTGTTCGACGTGGCCCGCGGCGGCGGCGGCCGCGCCCTGGTGGCGCTCGACGTGCGCGGCGCCGGTGGCGTCACCGTGCTCGATGCGGTCGCGCCCGACACCGCCGCCTCGCGCTCCTACTACGGCCTTCTCCTCGAGGATCTCTGAAATGAAGCTCGCGCTCTCCAGCCTGCTCGCGACGGTGCTCCTCGCGGCGCCGCTCGCCGCCCACGCGCAAGACGAGGCGCCGGCCGCGGTCACTCCGGCGGCGGTCACGCCCGCACCGGTGCTCACGCCCGCGCCACCAGCCTACGAAGAGGCCGCGCCGCCGCTGCCGCAGCAGGCCCCGCCACACTACGACTACTTGCGCTTCGGCCTGGGCTTCCGCATCGGGTACATCCCCGACTCGGGGTTCGACACGTTCGCCGACAGCGACGTGCTTGCGCAGATGTCGCTGGAAGGGACGTATGCATTCTACACGAAGGGCAAGCTCGCCATCGCCGCGGGCGCGGCCTGGGACATCGGCTCTCGCTCCTCGGGGGCGCGCGGGATCGACACGCGCCTCACCGTCAACCGCCTGACCGTTCCGGTCGAGGCGCGGTGGTACTTCACGCCGTGGCTCGACGGCTTCGTGCGGGTCGCGCCCGGCGCGGTCGGCTACTTCGCGCACGTACAGGATCGGTCCTCCGGCGTGACGCTCGAGGACGCGCCGTGGGCCTTCGCCGCCGACCTGAGCGCCGGAGCGACGTTGCGCCTCGCCGGCAGCAGCGATCACAGCGTTCGCCGCGCGCGCCTGTGGCTGACCGGCGAAGGCGGCTACGGACTCACGGGCAGCCGTGCGCTCCGCCCGCGGCCGGACCGCGACGAAGCCGACGTGCTCGGCTCCGACGCGTCGACCAGGCTCGGCGCTCTCGCCGTGAACGGCGGGTTCTGGCGGATGGGCCTCGCCGTCTCGTTCTAGCGAGCGATCAGCGCGTGAGCGACTGAGCGACGCCGGCGATGCGGACCTGCGCCCAGGCCTTCTGGGCCTGCACGCTCGCCGGCGCGGTCGCCGAGTGCGGAGCGGATGGGACGACCAGCACGCCGCCGGGGAGGTGGTCGTACGGGAAGAAGTGCGCGGTGTCCGTGCCGAGCGTCTGGCCCGAGGCCGAGACGAACGTGGCGACGCGCGTGTGGCCCGAGGTCAGCGCCTCGGTGAGCTCCACTTCGCCGCCCCACGCGACGGTGCCGTCCGCCTCGAGCGTGGCCATGCGGTAGGTCTGCGGCGCGGCCGGGCTGGGCGCGCCGGGGGCCTGCGCCGCGCCGCCGGTGCCGGCCGAGGCCTTGCCGCCGTTGACCGCGGCGATGCGGTCGAACAGCGCCTTGAACGTGTAGTCGCTCACCCACTCGTTGGGGCAGTAGCCCATCATGTCCTTACCCCTGGTCGGGCTGAGGAGCGTCTTCTCGAGGATGTTGTAGCCCCAGACGCCGATGCTTCCGCCGGTGTACGGGAAGTCCGGGTCGGTGCCCTGCGCGCCGCCGCAGGGGGCGTGCTCGCGGCCGTGGGCGTGGCCGACCTCGTGGGCGGCGGTGTTCGCCGCGTCCTCGCCGGGGAAGCCGACGCCGACGCTCGCCCGGAGGAACGCGGTGTTCGGGCTGTCGACGAGGGCGCTGAGGCCCGTCACGCAGCCGCCGCCGCAGAACGAGCTGAACGAGGCCCGCGGCGCGAACGCGCCGTAGTAGTAGACGTCCGGCGCCGCGCCGTCCGACTTGCGGAGGTTCGTCACCGCGTTGAGCACCGCCGAGAAGCCCGAGCCGTTCGCGGAGATCGCACTGGGGTAAGAGTAGGGCGCGCGCGTGGTGATGACGACCTCGGTGGCGGGGTAGCGGGCCGTGAAGACCTGCTTGTAGAGATCGATCTGCGACGCGCTGACGTCGGGGAGGCGGCCCGAGCCGTCGGCGTCGTACTGCACGGGGACGACGACGATCTTGAGCTTGCCGGACGCCTCGTTCTCGAGGGCCTGGACGCCGCCGTCCTTCGGGAACCGCGCGTCGACGGCGCCCTTCGGGACCTCGCCGGTCGTCGACGTGAGGAGCACCTGGTAGGTCACGCCGGCGATGAGGCTCTCGGCAGGGACCTCGAAGTTGAACGTCGACGCCGTGGCCTCATCGGTCGAATCGGCGGAGATCGTCTTGGTGTCCTTGAGCGTGGGGAGGCGCGTGGTGCCGTCCACGAGGCGGAGCTCGGCGGTGACGGGGCCGGCCGTATAGCCGGCACCCTTGGTCACGAAGACGCGCACGAGCGCGGGGCGACCGGTGACGACCGGCGCGTTGCGCTTGGCCTTGCCCACGGCCGCGCCGTCGGTGACCACGGGGACCTTCACGGCCTGGAAGAACGCGACCTCGGAGATCGCGAGGCCCTTCACCAGGGGTGGCGCCGGCGTGTCCTTGCTCGTCGGGTCGCCCGTCAGGCTCGGATCGGGGGTGTTGGCCGCGGGATCGGGGGTCGTCGTCTCGTCGGGCGGTGCCTCGCCGGGGACCGTCTTGTAGATCGTCGTGCCGCCCGAGCAGGCCGCAACGCCGGTGAAGAGCGCGAGGGCAACGAGTCCGTTCGATCCGATCGTCCGCATGGCATCTTCCCTTCGTGACGTTCCGCCGGAGCCAGCGTTCCAGCGTTGTGCCCTCTTCGCGAGGCCACGACTACCGCTCGTTCGGGCGTTCATCCTTTCCAGATTGGAAAAGGCGACCAGGATCAGGAGTCGACCGTGGCCCAGGCTGAGCCCCGAGTTCGTAGCACTGGATCCGCGCTTAGCCAGACGAATTTTCAATATCAATCCGTAGGTTTAGAGCCGTGAAAATCGTGCAGTGAGTCTGGAATCCTTGGTTACAGACTCGCACCCGCGTCGGGCTTTCCCGAGCGAACGGGCGCCCATGTAGCCTCGATTGCCACGGCGGCGACGCCAGCGTCTGTGCCGATCGGGAACGAGCTCGCGCGCAGCGGCGCGACGATGCACTCGAGCGCGTTGGCCGCGACCGCGCCGCCGGGCGCGAAGCGGATGTCGCTGATCTCCGCGTTGCCGTGCGGCCCCGCGATGGCGACGAGCGACGCTGCGCCGGAGGCCAGCGCGCCGCTTGGCTCGAGGCGACGCGCGCAGATCTCGAGCTCGTCGGCCACGCGATCGACGACGCGCCGCGCGTCGGCGTCGTCCATGAAGTGCGCGCCGAGGAGCCCCACGGCGCCGTGCGGTCGACGCGCGACGTAGGCGTAGCCTTCGCCGGGCGAAGGAGCGGGGCTCGCCGGCGCCGCGCCATCCGGGCCGGGGCCGCGCTGGTCGCGCGTCTCGGGCACGACGTCGCGGCCCGTGCCCGGGCACGCTGCCACCCCGAGGGCGAGGCTGGCCGCGACCGCGATCTGTGCAG
>JAYTBL010001110.1:0-6052 GCA_043736975.1 Polyangiaceae bacterium | reverse complement strand
TCGGAGGGTCAGCAGGTCATTGCGCTCATGCTGAGCAGGGGCTCGGACCTCATCGTCATGTGTCGTCGTTAGACGCACGCGCGACCGCGCGGGAAAGGAAGACGTGTGACGCAGAGGGAGTCCCCGCCACGCCTCCAGGGCATCGACGACGACGAGGACGAGGAGAAGACCTCCGTTGGCGTGGCGCCTGATGCCGACCCGGCTCGACCCTCGCCGCTCGGCACGCCTCCGCCGCTGGCCTCCTCTGCGCCTCGCGTGAACTACGGCAAGTTCAACACGCCGACCGCGTTCACCCCCCATCCGGGCAACGCGCAGCCGCTCAAGCACGATCCCCGCTCGTCGACGGCGATGACCGCCGACTCGGGATCGCTACCGCCGAAGTCGATGCCGCGTCCGCTGGGCGGGTCGAGCGGGTCGAGCGGGTCGAGCGGGTCGAGCGGGAACATGCCGCGTGTGCAGCACAACACCGCCCCGCCTCTCCCGGGCGCGAGCGCGGGCCCGCCGTCGGTGAGGTCCGAGGAGCGCATGCCGGATCGCGGATCCTCTGGGCCGCAGCCGCTCACCCCGCAGCCGCTCCCCATGCACGCGCCGCCGCTGGGCCTCGGCGCGCCCCCCGCGCAGTCCGGGCTGATGCCGTACGCAAGCCAGCACCCCGCGCCGATGTCGGGGAACACGCCGCCCCACCGCAACGATCTCTCGTACGGCGGGCTGGGGCCTGGGGGCGCTCCGCTTCCCGGCTCGGGCGCGATGATCCCCGCGGGCATGCAGGGCCCGCAGTCGCTGGGGCTGCGCGCCGATCACGCGCCGCGAGAGAACCGCGCAGCCGCGTTTCACATCACGCGCTCGCGCGCGTACTCGTTCGTGCTCGACGCGCGGAACATGCCCATCGAGCTCGGCTCGGGACGCTTCGCAAAGGCGTACCTCGGCGAGGAGCGCTGGCTCGAGTCGAAGACCGACTTCCGCAAGCCCATCGTCATCAAGATCCTCCAGAAGGGCGTGAGTGACGAGGATCACATGCGCTTCCAGATGGAGATGGAGCTCCTCGAGCGCGTTCAGGGGCACCCGAACATCGTCGAGCTGATGTGCTCGGGCGAGAACGAGGACATCAACTTCCTCCCCCCCAGCATCCGCGACAAGGTCGAGGGGGAGTTCATGATCCTCGAGCGCCTCGAGATGAGCCTCGAGGAGCGCCTCAAGGGGTCGCGCGTGCGCGGTCACAAGGAGGAGCTCCTCCAGTGCGACATGCGCGAGCGCCTCTTCCGCGTGCTCGACTACATGATCCCGATCGCCAGCGCGGTCGAGTACTCGCATCTCGTCCGCAACATCTGCCATCGCGACATCAAGCCCGCGAACGTCCTCATCGGCCTGCCCGATCCGAACCTGCGCGGCTCGACGCTCCAGGTCCGCCTCGCCGACTTCAACGTGGCGAAGCTGGCCGACGAGGAGGTCAATTTCGGGATGACGCAGATGAAGGCGGCGGTCCCTGGCACGCTCTTCTTCCAGAGCCCCGAGCAGGAGACCAACATCATCGAGATCCTCGTCAACGTCCAGCAGGGGGCGCCGGAGGTCGAGTACTTCGAGGACTTCTACATCCAGATTGCGAAGAACGACTCGTTCTCGCTGTTCAACCGTAGCGAGCAGTACCCGGTGCTCTACGCCGATCGCGCCCGCAAGCGCCTCGTGCTCGGTCGGCCGTTCCGCGAGCTGTCGGAGACGAACGTGCGGGCCCGCATCCAGAAGAGCGTCGGGCGTCCCGCGGACATCTACTCGCTGGGTGCGACATTCTACTACTTGATCAGCGGCGCTTACGCGAACCCCAAGACCCTGTACGACGCGTTCCACAAGTTCGTCGAGTACGAGCGCGCCGACGAGAACAACACCATCGAGGCTTACCTCCGCCACGAGTACAGCGTCATCAACTCGCTCCGTGCGCCGAAGACGGCCGACGGCGTCGAGGTCGCTCCCGCGGACCGCTTCTTCTCGTACAAGCAGTTCCTCGACGGCAACGGCGAGCTCGTCGACCCCAACGTGATGCTGATCATCGCCAAGTGCATGATCAGGAACAAACCGGACAGCTACTGCCAGGCGCACGACCTCGACACGCGGGGCATCTCCGAGGTGGTCGCCGACCTGATCAACCTCTACTCGCTCTATGGCTTCCAGCCGGGCGCGCGTCCGACGCACCTCGTGCACCGCACGAATGCCAAGAAGAGCGGCGCCAAGGGCGTGGGCGGGACGCTGGTCCGCGCGTGGCAGGCCTTCCTGGCGATGTTCCGGAAGAAGAAGTAGGCGCTGGAACAAAACCTTCGGGTCGAGCGTCCGTCCTAGTCCGACCGTGATGACCCCCGCTCTGCACGACACCGCTCCCCGCGACACCGCGCCCCTGACCCCCCAGGAGCAGCACGTGGAGCGGGCGGTGCTGGCGTTCACGCGCCTCGGCGCGGCGCCGCGGCCCACCTTCCCGCTCGCCCTGGCGGCGGTGACCGTGGCCACGGTCGCGATGCACGCCGACTTCGTGGCGCGCTACTCGCTCCTGGCGTTCTGGGCCGGCATCTTCGCGACGCTCGCCCTCGCCCTCGTCGTCGGTCATGCCGTGTCAGTCATTCGCACGCCGCGGGGGCGCATCATCGCGTCGCTGCTGCTGCCCACCGCCGGCGGCGCGGTCGTCGGGATGATCGTGCAAGCGGTCGTGCTGGCCTCCGTGAGCAGCGGCGACTCGCTCGTCGCCCTCAAGGACCTGGGCGGCCTCGTCGAGAGCACCGAGCCGGTCTCGTGGATCCTCGCCGGCGTGGTGCTCGGCGCACTGCCGGCCCTCGCGGTGTCGGCGTTCCTCGTGCTCGCGGCGCGCGCGCTGCGGAGGCTCGTGGGCAATGACGCGGCGGAGGGCTTCGGCGTCGCCTTCGCGGGCGGCGCTGGCCTGCTCGCCGCGCTCTCGCTCGCGATCGTCGAGCCATGGGAGATGCTGCCGCTCCTCGCGGTCATCCTGCTCGCCGCCCTCTCGGTGCTCTGCGCGTTCCTCGTCGACGGCGCGCGTCTCGGGTTCCTCCGCCACGTGTGGAGCGGCGTGGTGAGCGGCGCGAACGATCATCGACGGACCACGTACGACGTGGTTCCGGCCGAACGCTTCCAGCACGACCCCTCCATCGCGCCGCTGGTCGCGCAGCGCGGCCAGCGTTCGGCGCCGCACGTGCTCGTTCGGGTCGACCGCCGCGTCGGCTCCTACCGATCCGCCGCCGCCGAGCCCATCGCGCTCATCGCCGACACCGAGCAAGAGACGACGAGGCCGCTGCGCCGCCGCCGGATCGCCGCGGTGGGCGTGCTCTGTGGCATCGTCGCAGGCACCGCGCTGGCGCTCGCGCCCTACGCGAACCACTTCTGAGCGCTGTGGTCGGCGAACGAGTGCTTTTGCGCTGGCGCGGTGACCGGTGTAAGACCCGCGATCGCCCATGGCCGACGAGCAACTCGAGCGCCCCGACGGAAGAGTAGAGCTGGCCGACGACGTCGTCCTCGACGACCCGGCGCTCCACAACGAGGATCTCGCGCCGACGAAGATCGAAAACCGTACCTGGAGCACCTACACGTTCGCGGCGCTCTGGATCTCGATGGCGCATTGCATCCCGACGTACATGCTGGCGTCGGGCCTCATCAGCGCCGGCATGAACTGGTGGCAAGCGCTCGTCACGATCCTCGTCGGCAACACCATCGTCCTGCTGCCGATCCTCGCGAACTCTCATCCGGGCACGCGCTTCGGCATTCCCTTCCCGGTCTTCGCGCGGGCGGCGTACGGCGTCTTCGGCGCGAACATCCCTGCGATCATGCGTGCGATCGTCGCGTGCGGCTGGTTCGGGATCAACTGCTGGATCGGCGGCCAGGCCCTGCAGACGCTCTTCAAGTCGCTGTGGAGCGGCTGGCCAGGCCTCCTGGGACCGATGAGCGACCCCGCCTCGAGCTGGGCCTTCGGCGGTCACTACCCGACCGAGTGGATCAGCTTCGCCCTGTTCTGGGGTCTCAACATCCTCATCGTGTACCGCGGCATGGACATCGTGCGCCGCTTCGAGAACATCGCGGCGCCCTACGTGCTCGTCATGACCGCGCTGCTGGTCGCGTGGGCCATATGGCGAGCGCAGGGGCTCGGCGCGGTCATGCGCGACGAGGGGAAGTTCCACACGCTCGGTGAGTTCTGGCCGGTGTTCGTGCCGAGCGTGACGGCCATGATCGGCTTCTGGTCGACGCTCTCGCTCAACATGCCGGACTTCACCCGCTTCGGTCGCTCGCAGAAGGAGCAGGCACTCGGGCAGGTCGTTGCGCTCCCCACCACGATGACCGTGTTCGCGCTGATGGGGATCGTGATCACCAGCGCGTCGGCCGAGATCTATGGCCGCCCGGTCTGGGATCCCGTCGAGCTGGTGGGTCTCTTTCCGTCGCGGCTGCTCGTGGCGATCTCGATGTTCACGGTGGTCGTGGCGACGCTCGGCGTGAACATAGCCGCCAACGTGGTCTCGCCCGCGAACGACTTCGCGAACATCAAGCCGGGCTCGATCAGCTTCAAGACGGGCGGGCTCATCACCGGCGTCGTGGGCGCGCTCATGCTTCCCTGGAAGCTCATCTCGGACCCGAACGGCTACATCTTCAAATGGCTGCTCGGTTACTCTGGCGGGCTCGGGTCGATCGCCGGCGTGCTGGTGGCGGACTACTGGTTCGTGCGGAGGAAGCAGCTGCGCCTCGCCGATCTGTACCGGCGGGACGGGGTCTACGCGTACGGCCGCGAGGTCGGGGTGGTGCGTGAGCGCATCCGCTACGCCGGCTCGGGCTTCAACTTCGCCGCGATCGGCGCGACGCTCGTGGGCTGCGGGCTCGCCTGGATCGGCCTCGTCGTAAAGCCGCTCGCGTTCCTCTACGACTACGCCTGGTTCGCGGGCGCGGGCGGTGCGGGGCTCGCTTACATCGTGCTCATGGAGCCGGAGCGGAAGCGGCTCGCGGCGGCGGCCGTCACCTCATCGAAGCCTTGAGCTGAGCCTCGGCGAGCTGCTGCTCGGGGGTGAGGACGCGAGGCTTCTTCTCGGGCGGCGCCGCCGCTGGCGCAGCCGCCGCGGGCGACGACGTACGCGTCGGCGTGGTGGGCGTGGCGCCGAGGCTGAGTGAGCCGTCGGGGAGCGCCGGGCCGACCGCCGACGCGCGCGGACGAGGCGCCCGGAATGCCACGCCCTGGTCGTCACCAAAGCGCAGGATCGACGCCGACGAAGAGGGGGGTGCAGCGGGGAGTGGAGCGACGACGACCGCAGGAGCAACCGCAAGCACCGGCGGCGCGGCGCTCAGCGTGGGTGGGCTCGCCGCCGCGGGGCGCGCCTCGGGGGCGTGGGCGGTCATCACCAGCCGCGACGCGAGCACCGCGAAGACCGCGCCGATCGCCGCGGCGCCGATCACCCAGACCGCCCTCGGGCGTTCACGAACCACGATCACGGTCGGGGGGGGCTGGGAGGGCGTGGCCTCGGAGCTGACCGGCGCCACGGACCCCGGGTCGCCCGCGTGCCGTGGCGAGCGAGCGATCGGGATCATCGGGCTCGAGCGCCGCACGAACGCCGACGGCGGCGATGACTCACGGGTCCCGAGGCGCGTGATCGGGTCGGACGGCCGGGCCTCGCCGGTCGTCGTCGTGCGGACGAACGGCGGCGGGCTGACCGACGGCAGGCGCGAGGCCGGCGCCGCAGGGGCCGAGCGCGCGGGTGGCGGCGGCGGTCGCGTGACCCCTGCGCGCACCTGCGACGAGGACTGCCGGTCACGAGACGCGGCGGCGATCGCCGACAGGCACTCGCCTGCCACGTCCTGCGCGACGCTCTCGTCGATGATGCGGCGCGAGACGCTCGCGGAGGCCCGGCGCGCGCGCGCGACCGGCGGCTCGCCGAGGCCCCGGCCAAACAAGCGCGGGAGCGGCGACGAGGTTGCAAACGAGGGAGGAGGCGACTCGACGAGAACGAGGTCGTCGTCGTCGAGCTCGACCTCCTCACCTGCGTTCATCCGCTTCGAAAACGGCAGCAAATCTAGGCAGCTCCCT
>JAYTBL010001109.1:0-2372 GCA_043736975.1 Polyangiaceae bacterium | reverse complement strand
CCGGCGTCGTGGCCCCGGGCGGGACGTCCCAGCGGTCGGTGCCGTCGCGGCGCGGAGGACGCGTCGGCGGCTGGGCATCGGCGGAGCAGCCCGGTCCTGCGTCCTTGCTCGCGCCGCCGTCCGAGTCGTCAGGAATCCCGAGCGTCTCGATCACGCTCACCTTGACGTCCGTCGGCGCCCGCCCGCGCGACGCACGTCGCCCGTCCCGCCCCCTTCGACCGATCGAGCGGATCGCACGTGCAAACCTGGTCGAGATCGAACCCGGCGGTGCTGTCATCGAGGATGTACGAGTCGACCGCGAGGACGAACCTCCGGTTGTCCCCGCCCGCTCCGCCTTCGGGCCGCGGGGGCGGGCCGCGGTGGGCGCAGAGATCGGGGAGGGCCGCGGCCTCCTCGGAGGACGCATCGGACAGCGGGGGCGGCGGCGGCGTCACGCTGACGCTGAACGGATCGTCGCCCATCCCCACCAGGAGCTGGCACGCGACGAGCGACGTGCCTGCCGCGAGCACGACCAAGGCGCGCCGGAGCCTCACGCTGAACCTCGTCACGGCGCGCCACCGAGGGTCAGGCCAGCCCCGCCCCACAGCGGGGTCACGCCGACCGCGACCGGGGGAGCCGCGCGGTCCGGGAGCGCCGTGAGGACGACGATGGCTCCGCCCACGAGGAGCGCCCCGCCCGCGGCCGAGAGGATGTTCGCCGCGGTCGCGGCCTTGTCGGCCGCGGCCAGCGTTCGGCTCGCTTCGTCCTTCACGGTGGCGTCCGGGCAGGCGCCGTTCGAGGCGCACAGCGCCTTGGCGCTCGCGTTCTTGTTGGATGCCGAGAGCCCGAACACCAGCCCCACCGCGAGCGTCGCGACCCCCGCGCCGCCCAGCGAGAAGCCGATGATCCGGCGAGTCTGCCTGGCCGCCGCGCGCTCTCGCGCCGCGGCGTCGCTCGCGCCCATCGACGGCTCGAAGGCCGACACGAGGCTGCGCTCAGGATGCTGGGAAGGAGCTAGACCTCGGTGAAGGTGTCGCCGCTGAGACCGTAGAGGAGCAGCTTGCCGTGCTCGAGGTCGAGGTAGAGCGCGTCGACCTGGAGGCTGCCATCCTCGACGCGCTCCTTCAGCCACGGGAAGGACTGCAGGTTGTTCCACGACGACTTCAGGGCCTCGAGCTCGCAATCACGCTGCCGCTCCTCCGCCGACAGGCCCTCCTTGCTCAGCGTTCGGTCGCGCGCGGAGGCCGCCATCTCGAGCCAGTGTCCAATGAAGTCGGTCGGGAGCGAGGGCGGATCGAGGAGCGCCTGGATCCCCCCGCACCCGGCATGGCCGAGGACGACGAACTGCCCGACCTTGAGCACGCGGACCGCATACTCGATCGCCGCTGACGTGGAGTGACGGTGCTCATCGGGCTCGTAGGGGGGTACGAGGTTGGCGATGTTGCGAATGAGGAACACCTCGCCCGGGACCGCGTCGAACACGCGCGTGGTGTCGATCCGGCTGTCACAACAGGTGACGACGGCGTAGCGCGGGCGCTGAGGCCGGCCGGCAAGCCGTTCGAAGCGACCGCGGTTGGCCTCGAAGTAGTTGGCGCGGAAGCGCTGGAAGCCCTCGATCAGTCGTTCCATGCGGTCTGCTCGGGGGACGGTGTAGCGGGTCGCGGAGGGGGCAGTCAACGGTCGTCGCTTGCCCGCTCTTGACGCGTTCGACGCCCGGGGTGGCGGTGGGTGGCGGTCGGTCGCCCGTCATGGCATGAACCGGCTACGCTGTCTTACTCGAGGGGTTCTGCACATGAAGACGATCGCCATCGCTGCCGCGCTCCTGTCTCTCGCTCTCGCGGCCGGCTGCTCCGCCAGCGAGTCGAAGGACCCCGTGCCCGGCACCGGGACGCCGGGCGGTAGCACCACCGCGCCTGCGCCGTCGGATACCGCGCCCGTCGACGGGACGCCCCCCGACACCACGCCGAAGACGCCCGCGGTCGTCCTGAAGGCGCCGCAGATCGACATGGTCGCGAAGATGCAGGGCGGGCTCCACGTGATGTGGACGAACAACGAGTCGGCGTGTGACGAGCTCGATCTCGAGCGCAAGACCGCGACCGTCGCCTACGCGGTGGTCGCCACCGTGCCGGGCGAGGCCGACAACAAGCACGACGCCACCGCGACCATGCCGACGATGTACACGTACCGCGTGCGCTGCAAGAAGGCGGCGGTGTACTCGGCGTACTCGAACGAGATGAGCGGGAAGCCCTGAAGGGGGTCCGCGTGAAGCTCTACCTCCGCGCCGTCGTCACTCCCCTCGCGCTCGCGCTCGCGCTCGGTGCGGGCTCGCTTGCTCACGTGGGGTGCAGCTCGGACGCGTCACCGTCGAGCGCGCCTCCGCAGACTGCCGCGGA
>JAYTBL010001108.1:0-2373 GCA_043736975.1 Polyangiaceae bacterium | reverse complement strand
TGGAGGCGCCAGCGCCGCCATCGGTCGAGTCCTCGGACGGCGCGGCGTCCTTGGACGCGGCAGGCGGCTTCGCGGGCGGCTTGCCGACGGGCTTTCCGCGCTGGGCGACCGCGAGCGTCGCGAGGGTGGTGAGCCCCGCGATCAACACCGCGGAGAAGAAGCGAGCACGCGTCCGCACGGAGGCCAATGGTAGGGCAAATCGGCGGCGGTGATCCGAGATTGAAGGGAGGACGCCGTGGGTCAGGCTCCCACCATCGTCACCCACCGAAGGGAATGAAGATGCTGAAGCCGCCCGTCACCAGGATGTCGTTGACAAGGTGGTCCTCGCCGATGAGCGTCTCGCGCAGGATGTGATCACGCACGTCGAACCGCACCGCGAACCACTTGTTCAGGTACCACTTCGTGCCGAGCCCGAAGCTCGCGGTGAGGCCCTGCGACGTCGAGTCGTCCGTGATGCCGGCGCCGAGCACCGCGTTGAAGTCGAAGCGGGTGATCCCGCCGCCCATCCAGCGCATCTTGCCGTAGGCGAAGCTCCACACGAGATGCCCGAAATACAGGCGCCCAGGGCGATTCGTGCGCTCCTCGACCTGCACCTGCGGATAGCGCCGCTCGTAGGTGTCGGTGACGGCGGTGCGGAAGCGCGTGAACTGCACGCTCGCCTCGAGGCCCAGGTCCTCGCTGAAGTGGAACGTGTAGGCGCCGCCCGCGAGCCAGCTCGACGAGAAGAGGTCGCCGGCGTAGTAGCCCCCCATCCCGGACAGCTCGTGGCGAAACGCCTTGGTGAAGAGGCGCTCCTGTACGCCGCGGTAGTGACGACCGCCCACCAGGTCCGCCTTCAGCTCCTCGTCGACGCACTGCGCGTGCGCCGTACCCGGCCAGGCAACGCCGAGCGAGACAGGCGAGACGAGCGAGATCAGGATGACCATCGCAAGCGCGGCGCGTCGCATTGGCCGCTATACTCGCTTGCGCGAACCTTTATCGCAAGCGAGCAAGCGACCGTGGCGACTGCCAGAGCTCCCGCCGCCAAGCGGCTCCCCCCCCTTCCCCCCCTTCCCCCACGTCCCCCACGTCCCCCGCTTCCCCCACTTCCCCCGCTTCCCTGTGTGCTCGCCATCGGCGGGCTCGATCCCGGCGGCGGTGCCGGCGTGCTCGCCGACGCGCGCGCCATCACGCGCGCCGGCGCGTTCCCGTGCGCGGCCATCGCCGTGCTCACGGTGCAGTCGACGTCCGGCCTGGTCGGCGCGACGCCCGTCGACCACCGTGAGCTGATTGCAGAATGCACGGAAGTCCTGAAGAACCAGTGGGTGCGAGCCATCAAGGTGGGCGCCCTGGGATCGGACGAGAACACCCGGGCCGTCGCCGATCTCCTGGCCATCCATCGCGACGTACCGGCGGTGGTCGACACCGTCATGCTCCCCACGCGCGGCCGCGCCCGCCTCCTCGACAAGGGCGCGGTGAAGACCCTGCGAAAGCGGATCCTGCCGCGCGCGGCGCTGGTCACCGTGAATGCACCGGAGGCCGAGGTGCTCACCGGCCACCGGGTCACGCGGCTCGACGAGGCCAGGGCGGCCGTCGAGCGCCTGCTGGCGCTCGGCGCGCGCGCGGTGCTGCTCAAGGGCGGCCACCTCGGCGGCGCGGAGGCCACCGATCTGCTCGGCATCGCCGGGAGCGACCGCATCGTGCTACTCCGCGCGCCGCGGCTCGTCATGGCGCCCTTCCACGGCGGCGGATGCGCGCTGGCCTCGCTGATCGCAGGCCGCATCGCCACCACCGAAAGCCCGCTCGTCGATGCGGTGCGCTGGGCGAAGAAGATTCACCACGCCGCCCTCCGCAGGACCCGCGACGTCGGGGGCGATCTCCGGATCCTGCTTCCCTGACTCGCTGGGCGCGGCGCGCGACGTCCCGATCAACGCGCGAGGCGGCTCGCGAACCGGGAAAGAGCGAGCAGGACCATCCCCCACAGCGCCAGCTCGAGCAGCGGGATCGCGAAGCGGAAGAGCGTGAGCACCATCGGGATGATGCCGTTCATGTCGTTGAACGGGATGGGGTTGAACACCGCCGCGAGCGATCGCGAGGCGACGGTCAAGACGAAGCGCGCGGCGGCGACCGCGGCGATCGCCATGCCGAGGCCGGCGTCGAACCGCCGGACCGAGCGGAGCGCCACGATGAGAACGAGTACGGAAAGGACGAAGTCGAACAGACCGCCCATCAGGTAGGCGACGTTCGAGAGGGTGGCGAAGAGAGGCAGGGGCATTGTGTGGCCTGCTCTTCAGATCGCCGAGGCGATGCCGACGAAGGCGAGCGCCGCGCCGCCCAGGGCCACGTAGCTCAGCGCCGATCGGCGCATTGCGATGGCGGTCACGGCGCCGAGCA
>JAYTBL010001107.1:0-6060 GCA_043736975.1 Polyangiaceae bacterium | reverse complement strand
CATCGCGTAGGGAGGCAGGGAGCACCCTCACGATCGGGACACCGACTGCGATCCAGACCGACGACCTCCTCCTCGCGCTGATCGACGCCGACGAGGTCGCTGGTCCACGTACGCTCGTCGGTCCCGCCGGCTGGACGCTCGTGCCCGGGTTCCCTCTCCACAATCTCCCACGCGCAGCCGCGCCCAGCTCTGCGAGCCAATGCCACGGGACCTGGATCTTCCACAAGGTCGTCGTCGACGGCGAGCGGCGAAACGAACGGCAACGGCATGGGCAACACGACGCTTCTCCATGGGCGCCAGGTGAATCTCGTCGCCACTGGGGTCACCGCGCACGCGACCTACACGACCCTCGTCCTGAAGCCGCGCTCGTGGTCAGATCCCGTGCCGTCAACACGCAAGGCATGCGCGAACTACGGCCCCTCGTCGACGCGCATGTCGAAGTGGCGCAAGGCAACGAGCTCGCGGCGGAGGGCGCCGCGGAAATCGGGGTGGGCGATGGCGATCAGCGCCTCGCCGCGCTCGCGCAGCGTCTTGCCGTGCAGGTTGACGGCGCCGTACTCGGTGACGATCCAGCGCACGTGCCCGCGGGTGGTGACCACGCCGGCGCCGGCCTTCAGCTCGAGCACGATCCGCGAGAGTCTCCCGCTGCTGGCCGTCGAGGGAAGCGCGATGATCGGCTTGCCGCCGGCGGAGCGAGCCGCGCCGCGAATGAAGTCCATCTGCCCGCCGATGCCCGAGTAGATGCGGTGGCCGATGGAGTCGGCGCAGACCTGCCCCGTGAGATCGATCTCGAGCGCCGAGTTGATGGCGACGACGCGGTCGTTCTTGGCGATCAGCTGCGTGTCGTTCGTACGATCGCAGGGGTGCATCTCCACGGTCTGGTTGTCGTCGACGAAGTCGAAGACCTTGCGCGTCCCGTTGACGAAGCTCGCGATGGTCCTCCCGGCGTGGACCTCCTTCTTCGCGTTCGTGACGACGCCGCCTTCCACGAGCGGGATCAGACCGTCGGAGAACATCTCCGTGTGCACGCCGAGGTGATGCTTGTTGCCGAGCCGCGCCAGCACTGCGTCGGGGATGGCGCCGATGCCGAGCTGGAGGCACGAGCCGTCCTCCACCAGGTCCGCGACCAGCTCGCCGATGCGCGACTCCACCGCGCTCGCCGCCGCCGGCAGGTGCTCGGGCAGGGGCCGATCGACCTCGGTGAACGCCGCGAGCCGGGACAGCGGAACGACCGAGTGCCCGAGCGTGCGCGGCATGCGGGCGTTGATCTCCGCGAGCACCGTCTTCGCGGAGACGGCGGCCGCCATCGCGGCATCGATTGAGGTCCCGAGCGTGCAGTGGCCGTGACGGTTGGGCGGCGAGAGCTGAACCAGCGCGACGTCGAGCGGGATCTGGCCCGAGAGGAAGAGCTCGGGGATCTCGGAGAGGAACACCGGCACGAAGTCGGCGCGCCCCTCGGCGATGGGCGTACGAAGCGCGGGGCCGGTGAACAGCGAGACCGAGCGGAAGCGTCGCCGGTGCTCCGGGTCGGCGAACGCGCAGTGGCCCTCGGTGTGGAGATGGTAGAGGGTGACGTTCTCGAGATCGACGCGCGCACACATCGCGTCTAGCAACACCGTGGGCGTGGCCGCGGCGCCGTGAACGAACACGTGATCGCCGCTCTTGATCCGCGAGACGACCTCCTCGGGCGTGACCGCACGCGCGGTGGCGTCTCGGCTCAAGCGTCGCCCTCCCGGCGTCGCGCGTGATCCGTGGAGCGCTTGCTGGCGTTCATGGTCGTCCTCCTCCTCCTCCAGACGGAGCCTCAGAGCGTGGCGGAGAAGTCCTTGAACGCCTTTACCTTGGCCTCGGTGGCGTGCACGCGAGCCTCGAACAGCCGGGGCTCGAGCTCCTCGTTCCAGGTCTTCTTCGCCTCCATGTTCGCAAGGTGGATCTTGACGCGGATCTGGTCGCTCAAGGTCTCCAGATCGGAAAGCACGTGGTTGACGGACGTCTCGAGCGAGGTCTGACCCATGGGATTCTCCTCCGCTGCGCTGCGGCGCGGCGATGACAGCGCACCTTTGCAAGGTCGTGGCCAGCCGCAACCGCCCGCGAGCCGCGGCCGGGAGCGAACCCGCGCGAGCACCGATTGCGGCGACACGCAAAGCGTGCGCCGCGAGCGCAAGCGCGGCGCGCCTCAGTCGCCCGCGCCGTCCAGCAGGCGCGCCCCCGCTGACCCGCCGTTCCGGTCATCGGTCTTCCTTCCCGCGCACCGTGAGCACCGGCGCCAGCGAGAGCCGGACGACCTTCTCGGCGACGCTGCCGAGAATGGCGCGACCGATCCCGCGGCGGCCGTGCGTGCCCATGACGATCAGATCGGGCTTCCGCTCGTCGATGGCGGCGATGATCTCGCGCCAGGGGACGCCGGTCGCGACGATTCCCGTGGTCTCGGGACGCTCCTTGCGGACCTCGGCGAGCAGCGTGTCGAGGTGCGCGCGCGCCGCCTCCTGCATGGGCGTGAGGATGTCGACCGCCGCGAACCCGACGGCACCGTAGCCGTAGGCGGGGACGTCCACGGCGTGGAGGAGCGTCAGCGCCGAGCCGTACTGCTTCGCGAGGTCGATCGCGAGGGTGAGCGCGTCCCTGGACGATTCGCCGAAGTCGACGGGAACGAGAATGTTCTTGAAGAGCACCATGCATGCCCCCCGAGCAAGACAGGTGCCACGATCCCGCGGAGGGTTCCCTGTTCGTCCACGACGGGCAGCCGCCTCACGCCGCCCTCGCGCGGGCGGGGTCGAGGCCCTCGGCCACGACGCGGATGGCGAGGTCGCGGTCGGTCAGGATGCCGAAAGACCCCATGTTCGCCCTCGTTTCGTCATCGCATCGGGTCGCACCCCTCCCGCAGGCCGCCTGCCCTCGAGGCGGCCGCCGAGCTCATGCTCGCGGTCGACGACGTGGTGCACGTCGGGCTCGCGCTGAAGCGTAGCCTCGAGTCGGAGCTTCCGCAGGTCCACGTCGAGCCGACCACCGACCCCCGCGCGGCCACCGAGTCGACCGGCCCGCGCCCCGACGTCGTGCTCGTGGACATCAACATGCCCGAGCACTACGGGATCGAGGTCTGCATGGACATCCTGGCCCTCCCCGCGAACCGACGGCCGGTGGTGGTCGCCATGAGCGCCGTGGCGACCGACCGTGATCTCGCGGTCCTGCGCGCGCTGGGAGTGCGGCACTACGTACCGAAGGACGCAGCGTTCGTCGCGGCCATGAGCCACGTCATCCGCGACCTCCGGCATGGTGGCCCGCCCGACGACTCGCCCTTTCGTCAGGGCGGAGCGCTCGAGCATCGGTCACCACGCGGCTCGATGGGATAGCCGAGCTCGAGCCGGGGCTTCGTCGGGCGCGCACGTACCGCGGGTCCTGGCGACGATGCGCGAAGGCGGGCTGGTGCGCGGCGAGCGCGGGCTGGAGGTCCTCGTCATGGCGGAGATCCCCTCGAACATCCTGCGCGCGCGGCGGTTCGCGGAGGTCTTCGACGGCTTCTCGATCGGCTCGAACGATCTCACCCAGCTCACGCTGGGCGTCGATCGCGACTCGACGACGGTGGCCCCGCTCTTCGACGAGCGCAACGAGGCCGTGAAGCGGTCGTGCGCGCACCTCCTGGAGGCGGCGCACGC
This sequence comes from Polyangiaceae bacterium, assembly GCA_043736975.1. Taxonomy (GTDB): domain Bacteria; phylum Myxococcota_A; class Polyangia; order Polyangiales; family Polyangiaceae; genus Labilithrix. Next base: position 2,407 of record JAYTBL010001107.1, on the reverse strand, counting down.
CGCGGGCAGATCCTCGAGGTCGAGGCCCGCATGAGCGGCGCAGCCCGGCGAACGTCCCCGGCGGAGCTACACTGGCCAAAGGAGGGAGAGATCGATCGCGTCGAACGGCTCCGCGCGGACGACGGCGTCGCCTTCGTACTCGGCCACCTCGATCCAGCGGCCCCCTTCGATACGGTAGATCTCGAGCCGCTTCTCGCGCGGATCGAGGAGAGAATGGGGTGGCGGACCTGGCTCATGGATGGCTCCTCGAGATCTCGAACCGCAGGTTTCGTGCCGCGTGAGCCCCGCGGCGAACCGTGCATTTCGCAGAGCTCACCATTCGATCGTGATGAGCGAGGTGAAGCCGGTTGGTCGGACGTTCAGCCCGGTCCACGCCGTCGAGCTCTCGTCCTCGTTGATCGTCGCCAGCGCGTCGAGGACGCAGCGTCGCTGGGAGGGATCGAGGGAAGAGCCGGGCTCGACGTCGAACCCGAGCTTCCCGCCGGCCTTGCGAGCGCGGATGCGGAGCTTGCCTCCCCCCGCCCCGCGGCAGCTCTCGAGACGCGGCCGGACCGGCGCGACGATGGCCTCGACGTCCTGCGCCCCGCACCCCTCGGTCTCCGTCACCGTGAGGCGACACCGCGACGGCGGGGCCGGCGGCCCTTCGGGCGACGCATACGGTGCACCCGCGGGCGCAGCGGATGCGCCCCTGAGCCCGACCGTGCCCGCCGGCGCTGCCGTGCGCGCCGGCGGCGTCGATCCACAAGCAATGATCAGGCAGGCGATGCAGGCGATGCAGGCGATGAGGGCGACCCCGAGGAGCTGGCGCATCCTGCGCTCCGCTGCACCGATCGTTCCCGTATTTCGCAGAGGCCAGTCGTAGCCTTCGGGCCAGCAGCGAAGGGCACGGATGCGCTATGCTCCGAGCGGTCAATCTCTGCGAAGGGTGTGACGATTCGTCACAGGACTAGGGTTGGTCGGGCCGCCAGCCGAACGGTGCAAAGACACCGTGGGGTGACGACGTGGCCGACGACGATGTTCGCGATGCAATCCGCGGGGCGCTCCGCGCGCCGCCTGGTTCCTGGGCCCCCGTCCGCAAGCTCGCTCGAAAGGCGCTCGCGCCGGTGGAGCACTTCCTCTCCGTCGAGGCCGCGAGCGGCGTCGTGCTGCTCGCCGCCGCCGTGATCGCGCTCGCCTGGGCCAACTCGCCGTGGCGAAACCTCTACGCCGCGCTCTGGCATGCGTCGATCGGGCTGCACGTCGGCCCATGGTCCTTCGACCGCGACCTCCATTTCTGGATCAACGATGGTCTGATGACCGTCTTCTTCTTCGTGGTCGGCCTCGAGATCCGTCGCGAGATCCATCGCGGCGAGCTCAGCGAGCTGCGTCGTGCCACGCTCCCGCTCGCCGCGGCGCTCGGCGGGATGGCGACCCCTGCGCTGATCTTCTACGCCTTCAACCACGGCAGACCGTCGGCCACGGGCTGGGGCGTTCCGATGGCCACTGACATCGCCTTCGCGGTCGGCGTGCTCGCGCTGCTCGGCAAGCGCGTCGCACCCGCGCTCCGGATCCTGCTGCTCGCGCTGGCGGTCATCGACGACGTGGGAGCGATCCTGGTCATCGCGATCTTCTACGCGGCGGGCTTCTCGGCGATCGGCGTCCTCGTCGCCGGGGTGGGGGTCGCTGCGATCGTGATCCTGCAAAAGGTCGGCGCCCGCTCACCCTTCGCGTACGTCATCCCGGCGATCGTCATCTGGGCTGGCGCGCTGATAGCGGGGATCCATCCGACGCTCGCGGGCGTCGTGGTCGGTCTGATGACGCCGGTTCGTGCGTGGTACGGCAAGGACCGCTTTCTCGAGGTGGCCGAGAGCAACGTCACCGCGCTTCGCGCGGAGGACCATGTCGGCGCCCACCACGCGCAAGCGCATCTCGACGCGCTCGACGAGGCGAGGCGTGAAGCCGTGTCCCCGATCGACCGCCTCCAGCATGCGCTTCATGGTTGGGTTGCGTACGGCGTGATGCCTCTGTTCGCGCTCGCGAACGCCGGCGTTGCTCTGGGAGAGGCGAAGTTCGAAGGCGACGGTCTCCGCGTGTTCCTCGGTGTGATGTTCGGTCTGGTGTTCGGGAAGCTCACCGGCGTCCTCGGGATGTCGTGGCTGGCGCGCCGCCTCGGTCTCACGACCCTGCCCGCGGGGGTCGGGTGGAAGCAGGTCGCCGTGGTCGGCTCGTGCGCGGGGATCGGCTTCACGATGGCCCTCTTCATCGCCGAGCTCGCCTTCCCGCCGGGACCTCTGCTCGAGACCTCGAGGCTCGCGATCCTCTGCGCATCGGCGATCGCGGGCGCGCTCGCGGTGGTCATGGGCATGAAGACGCTTCGCGTCGAGCACGAGGAGGGGACCGCATCGTGCGAGTCGGAGGCCGAGGCATC